>WRNS01000011.1 GCA_009776495.1 Methanobrevibacter sp.
AAAAATAAAAAATAAATAAAAAATTGAATATTTTAAAAAAAATATGTATAAAGATAAAAAATTGAATATTTTTTAAAAAAATAAGTATAAAAATAAAAAATAAATAAAAAATTGAATATTTTAAAAAAAATATGTATAAAGATAAAAAATTGAATATTTTAAAAATATTTTAAAAATAAATAAAAAAATAGAAAAATCAATCTCTTCTATTTCTTTGATATCTTCCTCTTCTTGGGGGCCTATTATCCCTATTTCTTCGAGGAACATGGGTAAAAATACGGTATTTGTTTTTACCTCTCTTCTCTTTTGTAGTATCTAGCTCTTGTTTTACTTTTTTTACAAGTATGTTAACAGGATCAGATAATAAATGAACTCTTTTGTTAATATCTTCAAAGCTATCAAAAGGTTTTTCTTTTCTTGCTTCAAGAATGCCCCACATATGTTTTTTACCAATTCCAGGCAAGAGTTCTAACTTGTGTAATCTAGTGTTTAATGAGTCTGATTCATTGAAAAATTCTACAAATTTGTCTTCATGAGCTAATATTATTTCTTCAATAACATGATCCAGTTCTACTCTGCTAGTCGCAGTTAAATTATTAAAGTCCAGTTTTCCTTTCACTCTGTTAATTTTGTCTCTTTTTCCAGCACCTATATACACGTTTTCATGTATATCAATATTAACCTCGTCTTTAGGGGTTAACTCTAACAAAGTAAAGTTCTCTGTACCAATAGCTTGGGCAATAGGTTTTCTTTTAAATGTAGACAAATCTTCTTTCACATATCCTAAAGGTAGATAGTCTAATATCACTGCATTATCTTCCATTTGATCACAACATGGAAACAGTCGAGCTGTTCACTTTTTTGAATTTTCAATATATTTTTTTTGACTATTAAAAGTTATTTTGTAATATGTAGTATAATTTGTTATATCTAGTATAATTAAATTTTTATTTATAATACTAAAATATCTATTCTTTAATTATTATAAAATACCATTCATTTTTTATTTTAATAAATAAAGATTTAATAAAGTGTTTGTTGTAAATTCTTATTATTCTTTCATTGAATTTTGATATTGTTGTATTTGTTGTTTGTTTTTATTTTCATTGAATTTTGATATTATTGTGTTTGCTCTTATTTTTAGTAGAGAATTATCGAAGCTTTATTCTTTGTCTCTGTAATTAGATATTATCTCTAGGATTTTTTCCATATCTTCTTTTTTCAGAGGAACTCTTTCTTTAGCAAACATTAAACGTAAATCTGAAAGATCTTCAGGCATTAAATCAGCTATACGAACAGCATGTTTATGTTTAATTTTTTCTTCAAGTTCTTCTATTAGTTTTTCAGTATCTTCTAGAGGCATTTTACTAAACTTTGTAACGTGATCTAAAGTAAGATTTTGCTCATAATTAAGGTCATGATCCGCAGAAAAATTTTCAAGAATTTCTTTAACTTTAGCTAAGGGAATTGGTTGATTTTCCAAAGTTTTTTTCCCAATCATAGGATCACTCTTGTATTTTCAAATGCTCAGGTCTAATTATAAGCTCTTTAGATTTGTTTCCATCGTTTAATGTGACAATATATGCTCTTCCTCTCTCTCCAATAACTTTAGCTGTTTTCCCATGGAATCTTGGATGGGGTTGACCTTTTTGAATACTAGGATCAATGATAATATGAACCAAATCTTCTTGATTAAACTTTTGAAGTTTTTTAGTTATAGGATTAAATCGACCAGGTCTATCAACACTTGTCATTTTATTTCTTGTCTTACTTCTAAATCCTCGGGATCTTTTCATTATATAACCTCTTGATAATAATTAATATGTTAGTTTTTTAATTTTTATTAAACAGTATAGGATAATTAAGTTGTAAAATTAAGATATTTTTGAATAATTCTTTAAAATAATTTAAAATAGAAATTTAAACACTGATTATTATAATTTTTGATTTTTAACAAAATTTTTAATTAAGATATAGCTAAAAATTGTTCATGATTATTTATACCAAAAATAATAAAATTTATTCTTATCTTAGATACTATCAATATTTTATGTTATGAAGCTATTAATATATTTTACCTTTTTACTTTTTTTGATTGTCAAAAAGGGTTGTGAAAAAATTTGTATTTAATAAGTTATATGTTCACATTTATATCAGTTGAGTGTTTTTATGCCAAAAACTTGAAATTGTACAGAAAGATTAAAAATTTTCGATGAGAAACCTAATAATTGAAAAATTGAAATTTATATAAGCAAAAATAATAAAGAAAAGTTTTGAGATAAAAAAAATATTAAGTTGTTGTAAGGGCTATTTCAGTCTGGATACTAGGAATTTGAGATTTATTTGCTCCAATAACACTAATTGGTAATGTAGTGTCTTTTTGATAAACAGAGATTATTAAACTTAGTTTTAACTTAATTTTATCCTCATTGATTTCAATAGCTATTTCTCCGTTTTCAATATTTTTAAGAAAGTGTTTTTCAGTATTCAAGACTTCAGAAGCATGTAATATTTCAATACCTATTGGAAATTTATTTTCATCAAAATCCAAAACTATTAAGTTGGTTAAAAACTCAGAAACATCATATTCATGTTTTTCTTTTGAATAAAAAAACAAAATATCTTCATCATAATCATAATGAAACAGCATAACATTTTTATCCATATTTAAGCCTTCTTTTTTTATCTAACTTATATTGTGTCTCAATATTAATAAATTTATCCTTAATTGCAATCACAATGTGATAACAATGTTTATCATCATAATCATAAATAAGTGAAAACTCCTTGGAGCCATATTGTTTAATAATTTTTGGATTTTTTTCAGTTAAAAATTTAATAGTATCTTTTAAAACTAGTTTTCTTTCTTTATGCCTGAAGATAGAGTGTTTACTTGGGCGTATACAATTTTTATTGAAATTATTCAAATAATCAACTATATTTTTTTCATCAAATCTCCTTGTCATAAACTTTTCACCAAAGTCAATGAATAATAATATTTTTCTTGATTATATATAATTATTGTTGAAATTTACTTGAATAAATGAGTTATATTAAAAAATAGACTTTGAGTAGTGAAATTGCCATGAATTAGAAATATTTAGCTATTGTTCAAGAATTTAGAGCAAAATACTTTTAATAAAAATTGACCTTTTAGAAAAATATTTTCATGTAATATATATTTCTTAATTATGATATATATTTCTCATTAGGAGATGTTTTTTTTATAAAAAAAAATTTGATAAGAGGCAAATTTTGACACCAGCATATTTATCTTTTTTTTTTTTATTATTTTGAATTATTTAATGTTGAGAATTATTTTTCACTAGCAACTTCAATTACATCCAGCTGTTTACAGATGGATTTTGTTTTTAAAAGGTCACTTACACTAGGTTTAGTTCTACCATCATCACCTGAAATCAATTCTTTTATATAAAGGCCACCTTCAGTTTTAACAATCATTTCAAAAGATTTTGGATTTAGTAATTTGGTGCTAAGTTCTTTAACTTCTTTTTTTCTGATTTTGTCTGATCTTCTATGACTCACTCTCTGCGGAGTTCTTTGGTTAATAATGTTTAAAGATTGAAGAATAGCTAATTCTTCTTTTGAAACGTTCTCTTCACATTCTACTAATGCTCTGTAAGTTTTGAATGTATCTGGTGAGGAGACTTTGATTTCAGCCTTTCTAATTTTTTCAACGAATTTTAAGTCATGATATTCAGTTTTACCTTTGCTATAGTCATTAACTTTTTTTCCTATCTTATCTAAATCCAGATTTCTTTTTTTAGGTTCTTTTATTTCTAAAACAAAAGGTCTGCCAGATCCAAGCATTCTCACATCAATATCTTCTCGTCCTGCCCCGTGAAATTTACTTATCCTACTTTTTGTTTCTTTTAGAACTATGTTCGATATTAACTCTTCTACAGATTCTTGATACATTTTACCTGTGAAATTACAAGCTTCACATCCTTTTCCTTTACATTTTCGACATGGCCATTTGGTTTGAGGAATGTTTCGAACATTTTTTAAGTATCTTCCTTCGATAAAAAGGGGATTAATCTGTATACGGACTTTCACTTTCTCAACATAGCTATTTTCTTGAGAATCATTGTTTTTTTGATTTTTTGCAACAGAAGTTTTTATATCTTTTGTATAATCTTTATTTTTAGAGTTGTTTGCAGTAAAATTTCTTAAGTCAATAAGCATAACCACATCTGAATCTTTAAAATTCACTTCTTTTTGCAGATGTTTTTCTAAATACTCTCCAATACTTCTGTTAATGTCTTTTTTAATGTTTTCAGGCTCTTCTGCTTGAATCAATTCATTAAATTTCTCATCGTTTTCTATAATGCTTTTTGGTATTTTGGAACCGATTAAAAAAGTATCATATTCTAATTCTAAGAAATTTATTTTATCTTCAACCTTTTTTAAAATATATTCTTTGGATTGTGAGGTATTGATTTTAATTAAAAGGTTTTCACAAATTTCACAAGGTTGATAGCTATTTTCACTTAAATCAAAGTTTTCAATGTTTAATTCACTTCTTATTATTTGTCCTCTTTCTTCGTTATTCGAAGCTTCTATAGAATCAGAAAACTTTCGACCTAAGCAATGGTTACATATATTCCCATTAGTAATTTTTATTAGTTTTTCGGCTTTTAATTTAATGTTTGAATCCATTATATCCTCATTTTAGTTATGAATATTTAAATAATTTAAATTAGGAATAAGTAATGTTATAATTAAAAAATAAATAGAAATAATAAATAATATATTATATAAAATGTAAAAATTGAGTTAAATTCTTATTTTAAATAGTTTATGAATAAACGACTTATTCCAAGATGGAGATAGCTCTTAAGATTGAGTAAATATTATATTTTAAATAATTTTGTTGATTGAAAAAGATGATTTTGTAAATTATTTTTACTTCATGAATTGGCCCATAAGTCTGCCCATTGAGCCTCCACCGATTCCCCGTTTTCCAATTCCTTTCATAGCTTTTTTTGTGTTGTTGTAATATTTTAAAAGTTCTTTAACCTCTTCATTTTTGACTCCAGAACCTTTAGCTATTCTCATAATTCTNGATTGCTTAATGATTTTCGGTTTNTCCATTTCCTTTTCNCTCATGGAATTCATAATTATTTTNTATTGGTTAATTTTATCTTCNGTCATTTGAGAAGCTTCTTTTGGTATTTTACCACCAAGACCAGGAATCATGTTCATTATCTGCTTCATTGGTCCCATTTTTCCCATCATATCAAATTGGTTTTTCATATCTTTTATTGTAAATTTACCACTTAACATGGCATTCATGGTTTCAGCAGCTATGTCTTCATCTACGACTTCTTCTGCTTTTTCAATGAGACTTTGAATATCTCCCATACCTAATAATCTTGAAATAAATCTTGAAGGATCAAAAACTTCAAAATCATCTACTCTTTCACCAGTACCAATAAATTTGATAGGGGCTCCAATTTCAGCTACTGCTGATAGGGCTCCTCCTCCTTTAGCTGATCCATCGAGTTTTGTAATGATTATTGATCCCACATCTGTAGATTTTGCAAAGGCTTTTGCTTGTTCTTGAGCTTGTTGACCTATGGTACCATCAACCACTAAAATAGCTTCATTAGGTTCAACAACTTCAGATAATTTTTCCATTTCATCTAAAAGATCTTTTTCATCTTTATGTCTACCTGCTGTATCAAATATTATAATTTTTTGATTTTTAAATTCTTTAAGTCCTTTTTTAGCTAAATCAACAGCATCTTTATTATCTGGATCACCATATAGTGAGATATGACTTTCTTCTGTTAACTGTTTTAACTGTTCATAAGCTGCAGGTCTCCAAGTATCTGTACAAACAACAGCTGGAGAAAATCCTTTTTTTTGCAAGAATTTGCAGAGTTTTCCAATTGAAGTTGTTTTACCACTACCTTGCAAACCTAAAAAGAGAATTTTATAAGGTTTAGTATTTATTTCAAGCTCATGAGTTTTTTCACCTAATAAATTAACCATTTCTTCATAGACAATGGTTATCACATGTTCTCTNGGGGTTATNCCTTTAGGTGGTTCTTCATTNAATGCNCTATCTTCTATTTTTTTTGATAATTTTAATACAAGCTGTATGTTTACATCTGACTGGATTAAAGCCCTTTGAATATCTTTAACAACTTCTTTAATAGTTTTTTCATCTATTACACTCATACCTGCTAACTTCTTCATAGTGTTTGTAAGACTTTTTCCTAAATTCCCTAACATTTTTAAACACCCAGGTTTTTTTGATATAAAATAAAATAATAATACTTAAATAATAATTAACCGTTTTCATTGATTTTTTTAAATTATTTGAAAACATTTTACTTATGAGATAGAATTAAATTATAAATGATTATTATGTTAATTAACCATAAAAAAATTTAACTAGAATAAATTAATATAATTATATATTTATTAAATTTTATTTTGATTATTGGTTAATAAATAAGTAATGATTTAAAATTATTTATTATTTTTTAAGTATATTAATTAACACTAAGAATTCAATCTTAAGTTTTTACCTGTTAGCTGTGATAATAATGTTAGANGAATTGTTAAAAACATTGAAAGAATCTCCAATCGTTAAAAAAGGAGATTATAATTATTTTGTTCATCCAGTAACNGATGGCATCCCTGAAATGAAACCAACGATTTTAAAAGAAATAGTAGCTATTNTAAAAGAAAAAGTAGATTTAAATGTGGATAAAATAGTTTGTGTTGAAGCTATGGGGATTCATTTAGCTACAGCTTTGTCTTTANAAACCGATATACCCTTTGTTGTAATTAGAAANAGGGAGTATGGATTAGATGGAGAAATTCCAGTATTTCAAAAAACAGGATATGGTGAGGCTAATTTATACATAAATTCTCTTAAAGCTGGGGACAAAGTACTTTTAATCGATGATGTTGTAAGTACTGGTGGAACAATGATAGCCACACTCAATGCACTTAAAAACATGAATGTTGAAGTTACCGAAGCAGTAGCTGTTGTTGAGAAAGGTAGAGGTAAGGAAGTTGTTCAGGAACTTACAGGGGTATCGATTTTAACTCTTGTAAAGTTAGATGTTGTGGATGGTAAAGTTCGCATAGAGTCAACTATTGATGATGTTTAGCTAATTGGGGATTGAATAAATGTCATTGTATGATATGGATTTTGAAAGAGTTATTAAAAAAATCGAATCTATAAATGCTAAAAATGTAGGATTACAGTTTCCAGAAGGTTTAAAAACTCAAGCTTTGTCAATAGCTAATGAAATTCAAAAATTGACTAATGTTAATGTTATAATCTCTGGAGATCCTTGTTTTGGGGCATGTGATGTAAGTGATTCTAAAATGAAAGGTTTGGTTGATTTAATCGTTCATTATGGACACACTCCCCTTCCGATAAAATATGATNTACCAATTTTATTTGTTGAAAGCTATTCTAAAGTTAATGTTGAAAAATCATTAAATGAATCTCTAAAACTTTTGAAAAACTATTCAAAAATAGCATTAGCTACAACTACTCAACATTTACATCTTTTAGATGAAATTAAAGACTATTTAGAGGATAATGGAAAGGAAATAGTCATTGGNTCTGGAAAAGCCACNAGAAAAGGACAAGTTTTAGGTTGTAATTTTTCTTCTATTAAAAATTTAGGTGCTGAATGCTTTCTTTTTATAGGAAGTGGAAATTTTCACCCCTTGGGAATTCATCTTTTTACAAAGTCTCCAGTTATAATTGCTGACCCCTATTCAGGAGAAGGAAGAAACATAGGTGATTTTGCAGATAAAATTCTTAAAATAAGATTTGCAAGAATTACAAAATCTCAGGAAGTTAAAAAATGGGGGATATTGATTTCATCAAAAGAAGGCCAACTTAGAATAGAATTAGCTAAGGAAATCAAAAAAATCTTAGAAGATGAAGGAATGGAAGGGTTTTTAATATTAATGGATAATATCACTCCAGAAGCTTTATTGCCTTACATGGACTTAGAAGGATTTGTGGTTACAGCTTGTCCAAGAATAGCGATCGATGATTCTCAAATGTATAAAAAACCTTTAATAACTCCTCAAGAGCTTGAAATTGTTTTAAACAAAAGAAAATGGGAAGATTATCAGCTAGATGAAATTTTGTTCCATTAATAGTTAAAAATTATTCAAGATTACACATTTCACCAATCTTCAAGTTTTATCCTAAAAAAGATTCAAAACCTTCTTTTGCTAATCATTGATTATGATTTAATGAACATGAAAAGAATATTTCCCTTAAATTATTTTTAATTAAATAATGAACATTGAAATAAAATTTTTTATAATTTTTGTAAGATTATAAAAATTTTTTATAAATTTATTTATATAATTCATTGCATAAGCAATTTTGATTCTATATTTATATATTATAAAAATAAAATAATATTAAAAACTAAACATTGTTCAGAAAATAAAAATGGGTAGTTCAAAGCAGAGTGGAATAACAATGAATAGAGAAAATAATGAATACGTTGTAGTATTGGATGAAACTGATAAAAAGATACTCGAAATTATAAATGAAGATGCAAGGACACCGTATCGCCAAATTTCCCGTGATTTGGATATTTCAGTAGGGACTGTTCATAACCGTGTTGATAAAATGATAAAAACTGGTGCAATAAAAAAATTCGCACCTATCATGGATCATAAAAAGTTAGGTTATGATTTAACAACCATCATCGGAGTTAGAGTTAAAGGTGGTAAATTTTCAAACTGGGAAACTAAGGAATCTTTCCAAGATAATGTTTTAGGAATTTATGATGTTACTGGGGAGTATGATGCTTTTCTAATAGCTAAATTCAAAGATACCAATGAATTAGACAAATTCATTAAGGACTTATTGAGAGAACCAGATGTTGAAAGAACTTATACTCAAACCGTTTTGAAAGTTGTTAAAGAAGATATGGGTTCTGCAAATATGCTTTAAATGATTATATTATTATTATTGCTGCAGTGGTTTATTATTTTAGTATCTCTTTGGAACTAGTTTATTATTTAAGTATAGTATCTCTTTGGAACTAGTTTATTATTTTATTATAGTATCTTTAATATTCAATTTTTTGACTTAGATTTAGTCAATTTATATTAAGTTAATTAAATAATTACGTGATTTAATGGAAAATATCAGATTAAAACAAGCTCAAAATCTAATCAATAAAGCAAGTGAAAATAAGAACCAAGGTTTACACTTGAAAAAACCTGAAAATGGGACAATAAATGTTGAAAATTTTGAAAACCTTTTTAAAGACATTATCCATGGTGAAGAATTCATTTATAAAAGTTTACCTTCCCATAATCTATCTGGTAAAGAAGCTGAATTATTTACAAATTATCTTATTAGTGCAAGGGAAAATATTGATTCTATATTAGCTGATTTTAAAGTAATTGAAAAAGATGAAGATAAGTTCGATATGTCTTCTGTAAGTTCAAAAACACTATTCATTACTACAAAAAATAATTTTAAGAAGTCTTTGAAGAAACTAGGTGTGGATGTTCAAAGGATTTTAGTAGCGAGCGTTCCATTAAAAATAGAAGACATGAACAAGATCAATCCTAAGATTCCGAAGGCTGCTATGAAGGGAATTGAAAAAAAGGTTGAACATATTCATAATGATATAAAAAGGAAAATAGACTCTTTAAGTCCAGAACAAATACTGGTATTAGCTGAAGATGATTTGAATGGTCAGCTACTAGGTAAAAGAGCCGAAGAAGAATATAATGCTTCAACTTACTTAGATAACAATTTGAAAGATTTATCCGAAACTGAATTAAGAGATATTCTGGATAATAGCTAGTTAGAATAGGGATAAATCGATATTTTAACATTCCGTTTTAAAAAATAACTTGTTGTTAATTTTATTTAAAATTTATTTTTTATTTTTAATTATCTTACTTAAAACTTTTTCATATTTTTTAATACATTTTTTCTTACTTTTTTTCATACATAATTTCATACTTTTTTTTTAAAACAAGTTTTTTCATATTTTTTAAAAAATATTTTTTCATACTTTTTTAAAAATATTTTATTTTTTATTTTTTATCTTTTTTTTTAAAAAAAGAAATTTCATCTATAGAAAACTTTATATATAATGTAATTTATTCTTAACATATGGAATGTTTTTTTTACATTTATCGTATATTTATTACATTCTATATATAAAAATTTAGAAAAAATTGCTTATGCAATATAAAATTGCTTAAGCTAATGAATTATTAAGAAAAAGGTGATAATATTGAATGTAACTGGACTATTTAAAGATTCTTTCACATATCCTTTGAGGGATTCAAACAAACTTCTGTTTTTAGGAGCAGTATTTATAGTGGGAGGATTATTAACAATTTTACCTGTATTTATTAGTGGGGTATTAGGTATAAATATTGCATTAAACCAACAATTTTTACTTGCAATAATAACATTTATCGTGATGGGGATTATTTTATTCCTAACCTCTGCTATAATATCTGGATATGGGATTAGTGTAATTAGAAAAACTTTATTCAATCCAGATAAAGTTCCGTCCTTTGATTTAGTAAAAAATTTAGTCAGTGGATTAAAATTAGCTATTTTAAGCGTGGTATACTATTTAATTCCAGTAGCTATATCTTTACTGCTATCATACTTTGTGAATTTTTCAATAGGTTTCATTGTTTGGATACTCTTATCTACAATAGCTACATTACTCCTAATAGTAGCTACTTCAAGGTTAGCTGAAACAAATAGTTTGAAAGAAGCTTTAAAAATTGATGAAGTTTTTAAAGATATATCTAAAATAGGAATAGCTAATTATATAGTATGGATTATAATATATCTATCTATTGGAATTATTATTTCTTTTATCACATTTATAATTATGTTTATTCCAATTATTGGAGTAATTATAGGTTTTTTAGCTATAATGCCATTCATTACCATGTTTTCTGCAAGAGCCATTGGGTTATTATACAATGAATCAAAATTGATACTTAACCATTAGGGTACTATGTATCAAACCCTTAAAAATTTGTCCATGACAGAATTAATCAAGATAAATCATAGTTCATAGATTTTAATCCAGAATCAATCATAAATAAATTAAAAAGAGATATATAAAGTTCACCTCTGTTGCTCTGGAAATTATCAAATTTGTTTATTGCCAAAATTTTGCCAAATTTTCAGAGCTAAATTTTTTTTTTAAATCATTAGTATATAAATAAAAATAAATCATCAATCTATAAATAAAAAATTAGATACTTTTAAATGATTCTTAATATCATAAGAAATATTAAAAAAAGATAAAATTTAAAAGATAAAAATG
>WRNS01000012.1 GCA_009776495.1 Methanobrevibacter sp.
TTTTAAATAAAGATTAAAAATTTTATTATTAAAAAATATTATTTTAATTTTTTTTTAAATAAAGATTAAAAATTTTATTATTAAATTGAGTAAAAATTATAATTTTTNGGTATGAATATTGTGATAATATGCGAAAAATTCTTGAAAATCTTTTAAATGGNGAAATTAACATTGATGAAGCTGAAAATCTTTTAAATGCAGAAAATATAATAGAATTAGATGAAATAGCTAAGTTNGATATTTTTCGAGAATCTAGAACAGGTTTTCCCGAAGCTATTTTAGCTCAGGGAAAAAAATATGATGATTTNCTTAATATAATAAAAAGATATTTTGATAAAAATTTTAATAAATATTCTCATGATTCGAATGTCCTAATCACAAGACTTGAAAAAGAAGTGTATATTAGATTAAAAGATGATTTGGGCTATTTATCAGAAGACTGTATCTTTAAATATAATGATATAGCAGGAATATTGAAAATTTCTAAAAAAATTCATGATTCTAAGAAGGGTAGTACTTCTAAAGAAATTCATGATTCTAAAAAAGGTAGTAATTCTAAAGAAATTCATAATTCTAAAAATATTAGTAATTCAAAAGCTGGAAAAACCAATGGAAAAATTGGAATTATAACTGCTGGAACCTCAGATATAGCTATTGCTGAGGAAGCTAAAGTTATAGTTGAAGAAGGGGGATGTGAAGCTTTAACATCCTATGATGTTGGGGTAGCTGGGATTCATAGATTATTCCCTCAAATAGCTAAAATGATAGAAGAAAATGTTTGCACAATCATTGTTTGTGCAGGTATGGAAGGAGCTCTTCCTTCTGTTGTAGCTGGTCTTGTAGATGTTCCAGTGATTGGTGTTCCGACATCAGTTGGATATGGAATAGGGGGTAAAGGTAAAGCTGCACTTTATGCAATGTTACAGTCATGTGCTCCGGGAATAGCTGTTGTAAATATTGATAATGGTTTTGGAGCAGGAGTTTTCGCGCTTACAATAGCTAAAAATTCTCGATAATTTTTTTTATTTTTTATTATTTTTTATTATTTTTTATTATTTTTTTTAATTTTTATTATTATTATTAGTATTATTACAATAGTTCTTTAAAAAACTAGAATCCTTAATTAAATATATTCAATGTCTTCTTTTTTCAAATTCATTTAATAAATCATCTAGTTCGAACCCTTTATACACTAAAAGAAGAAATGTATGGAATATTAAGTCAGTAGCTTCATGGACTAAATTTTCATTGTTTTTAGAAGCTATTAATACTTCGGCAGCTTCTTCCCCAATTTTTTCTAAAATCTTGTCTTCAGCTTTTTTTCCATTGTCTTGCATTATTTTCGAAGTATATGAATCAATAGGGTTTGTTTTCCGATTTTTTAAGGTATCAAAGACGTTTTCAAAAATTTTTTCATTGGTCATTAGCTTTCCTTCTTTTTAAAGAGTTTAAATATGTTGTAAGGAAGTATTGTTTAATTTTTATTCAGATTTTTCTTGTTTTATTTTGTTTTGATACTTTTTTGCACGACTCTTTTTTATACTTTCTGTAATAGCTATTAGGGGGTGTTGGGCGTCATCTATAATTTCTATATCATCAAAAGTGTATATTCCATTGTTATCAGCAGTTCTTTCCATTCCAAGCTCTAAATCTTTTTTTAAGTCGATTACATAGGAATCAATCTCATCACAACCTAATTTTGCAGCGGCTACTGCTCTGTGATGTCCATCTACTAAGATCCAACGATCACCAGTTTTAACAACAATGGTTGGTTCAGCTAATCCTTTTTTAAGTTCGTAAACTCTTCCTTGAAGTTCATCAGCATAAACTTTATCTTGAGTAGGTCTTAAATCAAGGGTTTTGATTTTTTTCCTTTTTAAATCAGTTTTTATCCCATACAATTGCTCTAAAGTTTTTTTAAAGTAATTAACTTTTGTTGGTGTGGATCGTTCGATATGGGATCTAATCATATCAGTATTGGTTATAATCCCTTTGATTTTCCCATTTCTACCAACAACTGGAAGTCTTGATATTCCTTGTCTAAACATCACTCTTGAAGCATCACTAATTGCCATGTCTTCTTCAGCTACTACAACATCTGGAGACATTATGTCTTTTACATAATCTTTATCAGCCCACTCCTTTAATAAAAGATCAAAAGCTGTGATTATTCCCACAATTTTATTTTTTTTATTCAAAACTGGAAACCCGTCGTGACCAGTTTCCTTCATTATTGCGATTATTTCTTCATTAAGAGTGTCAGACTTGACACTAATAACGTCTTTTGTCATATAATCTCTTACAAAAGATTTTCCATTCCTCATAAATTCCCTTCCTATTTTATGAAATTTTTTAAGTTTTTTATTTTTCAATCACTTTGAAAATACGAATAATTCTTTTTTCCCATTTGATTTATGAATTTAAAACCTTTTTTCATGAATTCTAAAATCTTTAAAAAATTTATTTATTTCTATTTTATAAATAAAATTTCTTTTTTTCTATTTTAATAAATAAAACTTGTTTATTTCATTATATACCCATATATAAAGATTTATTTTTAAAATCAAAATGATTATCAATATAAATTAATAATAAATAATAAGAATATGTTTGTTTTATTATATTTACATTTATAAGGATTTATTTTTAAAATCAAAATAATTTAATTCATAAAAAATAATTAATAAATTTAAAAAAAAGTATAAAATGTAAAGAACAATGTTTTAAACTCAATATTTATTAGTAAATAGTACATTATTTTTGCATATAAATATTTTGTTTATGAACTAATTTTATTGTGAAGTTTTTTTTAAACCTGTTCTTTTTAAAAAAGTTAACTTTTTCAATATATTATTCTGCATCCGTAAGGAGACTATTTAATATAGCTACTGTTTCACCAGGATCAGCTTTTCCTCTTGTTGTTTTCATAACTTGCCCGACTAAGAAGTTCATAGAAGCTTTCTTGCCTTGATTAAAATCTTCAACAGCTTCTGGATTTTCAGCTATAGCTTGTTTTGCAGCATTTAATATTTCGTCTTCTTTAACTATGCCAGTTAAACCTAATTCTTCAGCGATTTCTTTTGGTGATTTTTTATTTTTAGGCATATGTTCGATTATTCTTTGTCCTGCTTTAGTAGTGATTTCCTTATTTTTTAACATAGAAAATAATTCAATGAGGTTTTCAGCATTTATTTCACTTTCAACAAGATCAAATTTGTTATAAGATAAAACTCTTTTCAACTCATCTCTCATCCACATCGCAGCAAATTCACTAGGAATTGATTTAGCTACTTTTTCAAAAACATTAGCTAATTCTAATTCAGAAGTTAAAACTTTCGCTGTTTCATCATCAATTCCATATTCTTCGACAAATCTTTTGATTTTATTATGAGGTGCCTCAGGCATAATTTCTTTAATATTTTCAATTAGGTCACTATCTACTTTTATTGGAGGCAAATCAGGATCATGTATTAGTCTATAATCTCCAGTATCTTCTTTTGATCTCATAGACACGGTAATCATTTGAGATTCTAAAAATGCTCTGGTTTCTTGTTTTGTTTCCACTCCTCTTTTAATATTGTTTTTTTGCCTAATTATTTCGAATTTAAAAGCTTTATAAGCACCTTTAATAGAGTTTATATTTTTAATTTCTACTCTGTTACCGCCTTCAAGAGAAACATTAACATCAGCTCTCATGGTACCTTCTCCACGAGCGCCTTTACTGTATTTTAAGACTCTAATTAGCTCTTTTAAGAATGTACGAGCTTCTTCTGGAGAATGCATATCAGGTTCTGTAACAATTTCTACTAAAGGAATACCTGAACGATTAAAGTCAACTGTTCCAAAGTCTGGCTTAAATTGCCCAGGGTCTTCTTCAATATGTATTTCTCGTATACGTACTCCATTGAGATCTCCTTCATATCCAATTGGAATTGAGGTTTTTTGATATCCAGCAGCAAGGTCTGGGTAATTATAATGTTTTCTTAAGAAATGGATTAGATTTGCATCAATTCTACAGTTTAACATTAAAGCTATCATCAAAGCATTTTGTATAGCTTTATCATTAGTAGGATAAGGTTTTGCTCCTGGTTGACTTAGACAAACTGGGCAAACATTTGTATTAATTGGGGCATCTTGATAGTTAGTAGGACAACTACAAAATAGCTTTGATTCGGTTTCTAATTGCACATGTATTTCTAATCCGCATTTCATGTTAATAGTAATTCCTCCATAACAATAAACTAATTTAGCTAAGTGGATATAATATAATGAAAATAATTAATTTTTTTATATAACAATAATTATTTTTTAATAAGTTTTTTTTTTAACAATAATTATTTTTTAATTAGTATTTCTTTTAAACAATTAATGATAATTATTTTTTGAAATTATTTAATTATTTTATTTTTTCATGAAAAATTTTCATGAATTTTTATAATTTTATTTATAATTTAATTTATTATTTTTTTATTATTTATAGTAATTAATTAATAAAGTATTATTCATTAAGTTTATTATTAAAAATTTAATTTTTTTCCTGTAGTATTACTAAGACTTTCAATGTTGCTTTATTTTTCCTTGATTTTAACAGTTTAAAATGATTTATTTATCATAATTAACTAAATTTATGAGAATATTTATAAATACTTCTTGTATTTCAAATTAAATTTGAAAAATTTGAATTTTAAAGTATTATATCATAATTACAGTATAATGATAATGTTGTTCTTAAATTAATGATTAAATAAACCACTTATGAATCACATTTTGAAAAGATTACTATGACAAAATTTTTCAGTAAAGTTTATTATCTTGAACAATCAAATATGAATTTGGTTACAAGTTATTTTTTACAATTTTAAAGTAACTTATATATTAACCATATAAAATTATATTTTATTTTTCAAAATTGTTATATTTATAAAATTTATTTCAAAATTATTATATTAGTACAATTAATATTTATCATTAAATATACGACTAAAATTGTTAAGGAAAATATTATATATATCCATACTTGAATTACAGTTAATTTTAGCTGATTGTTTGATTATATTTGAATTGCAGTTAACTATAATCGGATTGTTTGATTATATTTGAATTACAGTTTTTTATAAGCTGATTATTTGATTATGTTTGANTCATAGTTAATTATAGCTAACTGTTTGCTAATTTTTATAGCTTTATATTTTTCTAATATTTTAGTGATTATTGCGAATTATGAGGTGTTGTTATGAATGATAAAAACACATTAGAAGGCACTACAACTGTAGGNATTACATGTAGATGATGGAGTTGTTTTTGCCAGTGAACGAAGAGCTAGNATGGGGAATTTAGTAGCTCATAAAGTAACAGAAAAAATTTTCAAAATAGATGATTATTTAGCAGCTACAATAGCTGGTTCTGTAGCTGATGCTCAAAGTTTAATGAAGATTATGGCCGCTGAGATTTCATTGTATAAGATGAGAAACAGAGAGAATATTAGTGTTGAATCTGCTTCAGCATTGGCTGCCAATCTTTTACACTCTTCTCCAGCATATGTTCAAACTCTCCTTGGAGGAGTGGATAAAAATGGCGCTTCAATTTATTCTTTAGACCCTGCAGGAGGTATGATTAAAGATTCATACATCTCAACGGGATCTGGTTCAACATTTTCTTATGGTGTCCTTGAAGACAGAGTTAAACAAAATATGACTATTAATGAAGCTGTTGAAGTAGCTATAAGGGCTATTAAAGCAGCTACAGAACGTGATACTTTTTCTGGAAATGGTATTTTAGTAGCTACTGTTACAAAAGACAAAGGTTTTGAAATGCTACCAAAAGAAGAAGTTGATGAAAAACTAAAGGAGATTACATAAGAAAAATTAGTCAAAATACTCTCTAATTTTTTTTATTTTATTATTATTGTAAAGATTTAACTAAAATTAAAATGTGAAATTACAAAAATAAAGTAATTATAGATAATCAATCGATAATTTTAAAATTTTATTTTTATTCAATATTGTGTATCATAATCTTTTTTAAACTATTAAAATAATTTACAGAAATAGTACCTTAGAAATTTTAAAATATTTAAAAAGGTATTTTTTAAAACTTTTTAATAAATCATTTAGATTCAATGATTTTATTTAAAACTTTTTAATAATTCATTTAGATTCAATGATTTTAAGGTTTACAATTTGATTTAATAAATATTTAAGTAAATTACTATATTCTAATAATTTTTATTATTCTATTCAATCGATTATTAGATTAGAAAAAACATTTCACACGTTATTTTTTTTTCGAAGTGATGTTATGACTTCAGAGATTTTAGAAGGAATCAAGAAAACCATAGAACAAAGATTACCCGAAAGAGTACAAGTAGCTAAAATAGAATTTGAAGGGCCAGAAGTTGTTATATATACTAAAAACCCTGAAATAATAACAGAAAATGGAGATCTTATAAGAAATTTAGCTAAAGACTTAAGGAAAAGAATAATCATTCGTTCAGATAAAACTGTTTTATTAGATCCTGAAAAAACCATAGATAAAATACATGGAATCGTTCCAGAAGAAGCACAAATCACTGATATTGCCTTTGATGAAGTAACTTGTGAAGTCCTTATTGAAGCTAAAAAACCAGGACTCGTTATTGGGAAGTATGGAACAACATCTAGAGAGGTAGTTAAAAACACAGGCTGGGCTCCAAAAATACTTAGAACTCCTCCAATATCTTCTGAAATAATTGAAAGGGTTAGAAAAACTTTAAAAAGTAAAAGTAAAGAACGTAAAAAAATATTNCAAACTTTAGGAACTAGAATTCATCAAGGAGTTAAATATGAAAATGATTGGGCAAGATTAAGCTCGATGGGNGGATTCAAAGAAGTTGGAAGATCTTGCATGCTACTTCAAACACCTAATTGCCGTGTGATGCTGGATTGTGGAGTCAATGTAGCTGCAACAGATGATAAAAATTCTTATCCTTATTTAAATGTTCCAGAATTTTCTTTAAGTGAATTAGATGCTGTAATCATTTCACATGCTCATTTAGACCATTGTGGGTTTTTACCATATCTTTATCATTATGGTTACGATGGACCAGTTTATTGTACAACACCTACAAGAGATTTAATGACTCTCTTACAGTTAGACCATATAGATATTGCTCATAGGGAAGATGATCCTCTCCCTTTCAATGTTAAACACGTTCAAAAAAGCATAAAACACACTATAACTCTTGATTATGGTGAAGTTACTGATATCTCTCCAGATATAAGATTGACCCTTCATAATGCAGGACATATCTTAGGTTCAGCTATGTCACATATGCATATTGGAGATGGACAGCACAACATGGTCTATACTGGAGATTTTAAATATGAAAGAAGTAGACTTTTAGAACCAGCTACAATAAGGTTTCCAAGAGCAGAAACAGTAGTTATGGAAAGTACTTATGGTGGTCATGAAGATGTTCAACCATCAAGAAACAACGCTGAAAAACAAATGATGAAATCAATCTACAATACTTTAAAACGTGGTGGAAAAGTATTGATTCCTGTTTTCGCGGTAGGAAGAGCTCAAGAATTGATGATAGTTTTAGAAGAGTATATGCGTCATGGAATGATAGAAGAAGTTCCTATACATATTGATGGAATGATTTGGGAAGCAACAGCTATACATACTGCAAGACCAGAATATTTAAGTAAGGATTTGAGAGATCAAATTTTCCATATGGGAAGAAATCCATTCATCTCTGAAGCATTTAATAAAGTTCAAAATATTAATGAAAGACAAGATATAGTTGAAGGAGAGCCATCCATCATCCTTTCAACTTCTGGTATGTTAACTGGTGGAAATTCTGTCGAATATTTTAAATGGTTGTGTGAAGATAAAAACAACACTTTAATATTTGTAGGTTACCAGTCAGAAGGATCACTGGGTAGAAGAATACAAAAAGGATGGAAAGATATTCCACTTAAAGAAGAAGGAAAAACTAAACTCTATAAAGTGAAGATGGAAATCAAAACAATTGAAGGATTTAGTGGTCACTCAAGTAGACGCCAGCTAATGGATTATGTAAAAAGGTTATCACCAAGACCAGAAAAAGTTGTCATGTGTCATGGAGATGCATATAAAACTATGGATCTTGCTTCAAGTGTTCATAGGAGTTACAAAATAGAAACTAAAACTCCTCTTAATTTAGAATGTACTCGTATACAATAATAAACAGGATTTTATTACATATTAATTTGAGGACTTAATGATTTAATTTAATAATTTTTTTAAAATATTTATAATGTGTTTAATGAGGATAATAGATGATTTAATTTAAATTTTTTTAGATTATATTTATATGTTTAATGAGGATAATGGATGATTTAATTTAAATTTTTTTAGATTATATTTATATGTTTAATGAGGATTATAGATGATTTAATTTAAATTTTTTGATAATATTCATAATAAATATTTTCAATGACTTTTAGGTGAGTAAATGGTTACTTATTCGGATTCTGGTGTTGATATAGACCTTGAAGAAGTTACAGTCTCAAAATTAGCAGAAATATTAAGCCCAACCTTGAAAAATCGGGATATCATTACTGATAGTGGGCATTTTGCAGCTCTAGTTAAAATGGGAAACAGAGCTATTGCTATGAGTACTGATGGTGTTGGAAGCAAAATTCTTGTTGCTAAAATGATGGAAAAATATGATACTGTTGGAATAGATTGTATAGCTATGGTTGTAAATGATATCTTGTGTGTAGGTGCTGAACCAATAGCTTTAGTAGATTATTTAGCTGTTGAAAAACCTGATCCAGAAATAGCTTCTCAAATAGCTGAAGGATTAGCTAAAGGAGCTGAATTATCAAATATAGCTATTATTGGTGGAGAAACTGCTTCACTTCCTGAAATTATCAATGATTTTGACTTAGCTGGATGTGGAATTGGTTTTGTTGATATTGAAAATATCATTACTGGAGAAGAAATTGCAGAAAATGATGTTTTAATCGGTATTGAAAGTAATGGTATTCACAGTAATGGCTTAAGTTTAGCAAGAAAAGCATTGTTAGAAGATGCAGGTTTTAAAGTAGATGATAAAATCCCTGGGACTGACTTAATAGTTGGAGAAGAGCTTTTAAGACCAACTGAAATTTATGTAAAGCCCATTGTAAATCTTTTAAAAAATAACTTTAATATTAAGGGTTTAGTTCACATTACTGGTGGAGGGTTTACCAACCTTAAAAGACTAAAAAAAGATGTTGGATTTGAAATTGAAAACCTTCCAGAACCTCATGAAATATTTAAATTAATTTATAAACAAGATGTTGCATTAGATGAGATGTATAGGGTATTTAACATGGGAATCGGTTTTGTAGTGATTGTAAGTGAAGAAGAGTCCCAAGTTGTTTTAGATTCCTTATCTGAACATTGTAATGCTTATAAGATAGGTCGAGTGAATTCTAATAAAGGTAAAGTCAGACTTAAAACTTTTGAAAATGTTGAAATTGAATACTGAATATTTTTATATTTTTGGTGATGAATTATTGATAATATAATTAGAATAAAAAATTTTAAGAGATATAGGTGGACTCATGAAGATAATGGCTAATAAAGAAAAGGCATTAATTACAGAAATATTAACTAAGTTAGGTCTAAAAAAAGAAAGTGCTGAAATTGTTTCAGAAGCTACTTTAGATGCAGACTTAAAAGGTTTTACTTCTCATGGAATTGGTAGGTTTCCACAATACATAAATGCTATCAATAGAGGAAATATTAATATTGAAGGAAAAATCGATATTGAAAGAGAAACAGATTCTATTGCTTTAATAAATGGAAATGGTCTTTTTGGTCAAGTTGTTGCATACAAAGCCATGGAATTAGCTATTGAAAAAGCTAAAAAAACAGGAATTGGTGCTGTAGGTACACATGATTCCAATCACTTTGGAGTTACAGGATTTTACTCAGATTTAGCTATTAAAAAAGATGTTATTGGAATAGTCACAGCTAACACTGATCCAGCTATGGCTCCACTTGGAGGGAAAATTCCAGTTATTGGAACAAATCCAATAGCTATTGGGATTCCAGCTAATGAAACTTATATTGCCATTGACATGGCTACATCTATCTCAGCAAGGGGAAAGCTATTAGAAGCAAAAAGAAAAGGAGAAAGTATACCTGGAGATATTGCTCTTGACGCTGATGGTAATCCTACAACAGATCCTTCCAAAGCTCTTGAAGGTTCAATATTGCCTTTTGGTGCATATAAAGGATATGGATTAGCTTTTATGATTGAAATTATCACGGGTCCTTTAGTGAGTGCTGCTTTTGGTAGTAAAGTAGAGGGAACTGCAAGTTATGAAAAGAAATGTACTAAAGGTGATTTCTTCATAGCTATTGATCCTTCGAAGTTTGTAGACATAAACAAATTTAAGGAAGAGAACGAAGAATTTGTAAAAGAAGTTCGAAGTAGTGGAGATACAACTGTTCCAGGGGATCTTGAAGTTAAAGAAATAGCTAAAAATAAAAAAAATGGAATTTCAGTTGATAAAAACTTATATGAACAATTGAAAGAAATCTGTAATGATTTAAAAATCGACCTTGATGAATATTTAATTGTAGAATAATAAAAAAGATAATTATTTTTATTTTTTTTTAAAATTTAGAATTTTTATTTATTAAAGTTTTTAATATTTTTAAATAATATTTTTTTAAATTTAAGAATTTTTATTTATTTTA
>WRNS01000013.1 GCA_009776495.1 Methanobrevibacter sp.
TTACAGTTTATTAATTTTCCTTGTCCTTGGAACAACCGTTCAACAACAATTTTAAATATAATCAAGTTAAAAAGAAGTATTATATATAAGTTCATTAAACTGAATTTTTAATAGATAAGAAATAATTTAATATAATGTTTGCTAAACTGTTAAAGTTGTTATAACTAAAAAAATTTCTATTTAATTAAATTTTATGAAATGGAGAATTTTACACACTTTTCAAGCAATTTAAATTAAATATAATATTTTGTTTTATTATTACTAATTGTTGATTATATCTTGTGTAAGTTTATAATGACTAAATATATAATTAAGTTTATAACATTTAGTTTAGCTATTGAAGTTTATTTCATCAAAATGTTAGTATGTCGTAAACAGAGTAGAAGGTATGGTTTTTTTATGTATAAAGATGAAATGATTCAAATGCATCAGTTTTTAGTATATGTCTTGAAATACTTAGAAACAAACAATGATATACATAGTTCATGTGGTGACTACATTGCTTTGAATATCAGTCCCCATCATATTCACAGAACGAAAGCAGAGCATAAACATGCAATATTTGTACTCTCCAACACTATTTCTGAAATTATCTTACAAGAAAATATGGGTTCTGTTCCGTCAAATGTTTCTAATGCGTTAAATGAACTTGTAAAAAGATCTAAAAAAGAACTAAAAGTTGAACTTAAAGTTGAATCAAAATAATTAACTAAAATAAAAATCAAATTAACGGTTAAAAAATCAATAACCGATTAAAAATCAAAATAACTGATTAAAAAATCAAAATAACTGATTAAAAAATCAAAATAACCGATTAAAAAATCAAAATTACTGATTAAAAATCGGAATAACTGATTAAAAATCAAAATTACTGCTTAAAATAAAATATTTACAATATTTTACTAATTTAATTCAATATTTTATGATTTTTTTAGAAAATATTCTATCAAACCAATATTAAATACTATTTTCCTTTGAAATATTTCATTTCTAAATAAAACTATTTTTTTTATTACTTTGGACTTTTAGAAGATGTCCATTATCAATATTTAACTTTTGTATTATAATTATTATTATTAATATTATTATTGTTAAATTTATTATTATTTTCAATTATTATGATATTATAGATTAAATCTATTACTTTGAATATTATTATAATAGATTAAATATATTACTTTTTTTATTTGCTAATTTTAATAGCTTCATTATCTTTTTTTTACAATGTTTTAACAGAAAAATGTTTTAACAAAGAAAAACTAATAATATAATATGATTTACATATAAATAAATTCAATAAATAAGATAATAATTTATATAATTTTTAACTATTAATCTTTCTAAAATATTTAATTACTGAAAGTAAACAATTTTATACGATTTGATAAAAAATTTTTTTAAATAAAGGTGATTTTTTTATGAAGAGCATGGAAAAAATGGTTTGTTTAGTGGATGGAGAACATTATCTTCCTGTCACTAAATCCGCAATTACTATTTTAGATAATTTAGAGCATATTGATGTAGTAGCTATGGTATTCATTGGAGGAACTGAAAAATTAAGAACCGATGATGAAGATAGCTACAGTGAAATGATGGGAATGCCTGTTCACTTTGGTGAGGATGAAAATGAAATTCCATATGATTTAATCGTTGAAATGATTAAAAAATATGATGCTGATTGTGTTATGGATTTAAGTGATGAACCTGTTCTTGATTATTCAAAAAGATTTAAAATAGCTTCCAAAGTCCTATCTTGTGGAATCGAATATAGAGGGCCTGATTTTACATTTGAACCATTAACCCAATATGACATAGCTCAAAAACCATCTCTTAAAATACTTGGAACTGGTAAAAGAATAGGTAAAACTGCAGTATCTGCATTTGCTTCAAGATTGATTGATGAAAATGATTATGATCCTTGTGTAGTAGCTATGGGTCGAGGTGGACCAGAAGAACCTGAGCTAGTGAGAGGAGATAAAATAAAAATAACTCCCGAATTTTTAATGGAACAATCAGATAAAGGAGTTCATGCTGCTTCAGATCATTGGGAAGGAGCATTGATGAGTAGAATTTTAACCATTGGTTGTAGAAGATGTGGCGGAGGAATGTCTGGAGATGTGTTCGTCACAAATATGAAGGAAGGAGCAAAAATAGCTAATGATGTTGAATCAAAGTTTATTATTTTTGAAGGAAGTGGTGCAGCTATTCCTCCAATAAAAACAAATAAGAATATAGCCTTGATTGGAGCAAATCAACCTTTATTAAATATTACCAACTTCTTCGGTCCTTTTAGAATTGGATTAGCTGATTTAGTTATTCTTACAATGTGTGAAGAGCCTATGTCTTCTCCAGATAAGATAAAAGCTATTGAAGAATTTGTTAAGGAAGTTAATCCAAAAGCTAAAGTTATCTCCACGGTTTTTAGACCTAAACCACTTGGTGATATATCTGGTAAAAACGTCCTATTTGCCACCACAGCACCAGATGAAATTAAAGATGTTTTAGTAAATCACCTGGAGAAAGAATATAATTGTAAAGTAGTTGGAACAACACCACACTTATCCAATAGACCACTTCTTCGAAAAGACATTGAAAAATACATTGAAAAGGCTGATGTTATGTTAACAGAGCTTAAAGCTGCTGCAGTGGACGTAGCTACAAAAGATTCTCTTGAAGCAGGACTTGAAGTAGTTTACTGTGACAATATTCCAATAGCTATTGATGGAAACTATCCTGATTTAGCTGATTCAATCATCGAAGTAGTTGATGAAGCTATTGAAGATTTTCATAGGGAATAAAAATTGAATACACTAATTATTTCAATGATTAGATTTTTTCTATTTTTTAATAGGGTAGGATGATTAAATTTACGAGGGACCATGAGATAGATTCTTTTTATGTAAAAGCAAAATATCAAAAAAGACAAATTGGTAAAATGCTTTTAGAAAAATCTTTAAATTGGATTAAATCAAAAAGTGTTGAAAAAGTAATAGTCAATATTTCCACAGGAAATGAAGAAGTTTTTGATTTTTATTCTCGATATGGATTTAAACCAAGATTAACTCAGTTAAAAATGGATACAAATAAATAAAATTGAGGTTTTCAAATGTTTTATGAAATTTGCATATATGAAGTTAAAATTGATAGAGAAGAAGAATTTGAAGAGCTGATAAAAGAAGTGGGAGACTTTTATCGTTCCTGTCCTGGTGTTCAAGATGTTAAATATATTAAAAGAACACACAGACAAAAAGATTTTGAAGCTGTGAAAAATGGTGAGCCTCCTATAAGATTAACACGGAAAGTAGGCAAAATAACTTATGTTTTATATTGGGAGTTAGAAAACGAAGAGATACATGCTAAGATTTGTAAAATTGGCTTTGCAAAAGATTTTGTTAAAAGGTTTCACAGATGTTTAACAACGATGCCAAGAATAATATTAGGTGAAGAAATCAGAAAATAAATACTAATTAACTCACTTTCTTTCATATTAGATANTGTCTATAGCTATTGANGAAAAAATAAGTATTAACTAAATGNNTATTTAAAAGTTTTTTTATGTAAGTGTTNTTTTTTAGATTTATCCTCCCTATTTTTTAAAAGTTTTTTTTTAAAATTTTGAGCAAAAATACATAGTTAAAATAGCAGAAATAATAAAAATAATAATTATTATCTACTTATCGTTTTATTAGTCAAAAATAAAGATGGTACAGATATTACCACAATCACAATACAGGAAACCAAAAATCCTGTTTGATATCCTTGGAGCAAAAGATTCTTCGTTATCACTTGACTAGCTATTACTGCAGAAACCACTGCAGAAACCACTGCTGAACCAAAGCTAGAACCTATATTTTGAATCATTCGACTTCCAACACTAGCTTGAGGAATTTCATTAGAGTGGATGCCTAGATATGCATCTACCATTAGTGGCATCGTAATACCACCAATACCTAAACCTCTTATAAAAAGCACAATAGATAAACTAATCATAGAAGTTGAACCAGTAGCCCAAATAAGAGGTACTGACCCAATAAAGGAAACAAGAATGCCGAGAAGAACTACATACTTTGCACCAATTTTATCTACCATTTTTCCAATAAACGGACGTGCTACAAGCATTCCTAAACCCTGAGGAATCAATGCAAAAGCTGCTCCTATTACTGTGAAACCAAATATATTTTGAAATAATAGAGGTAACAAAAGCATGGGGCCGTTTATAGCAATTCCAGCGAGAAAAAGTCCGATGCACGCTGCAAAAAAGTTACGATGTTTGAAAAGTTTTAAAGGGAGTATTGTTTGGCCTTTTTTAAAGTAATTGTAAATGATATAAACAACTAAGAGTATTAAACCAATACCACAAAAAATCAGCATTTCCTCATTGAAAAATCTACTGGAATTTGAAGCTTTAATGATTCCATAGATAATACTCGTAGAAATAGCTGAAAGTAGAAGAATTCCCCACCAATCAATCTTGCTATCTGGGTTGAAAGGTTCAAAATTCGGCAAATATTTAATATTTAATAATATTGAAATGATAACAACAGGGACATTCACAAAGAAAATCCAATGCCAGTTAAGATATTGTACAATGAATCCACCAAGGACTGGACCAAAAATAGGGCCGAGAATGATTGGAGTAGTTACAATAGCCATGAGAGCCCCTAGACGTTTAGGACCCGCGACTTTTACAAGGAGTGCCGTAAGAAGCATAGTTATAACCCCTGCACTAAAACCTTGAAATGCTCTAAAAGTGATAAAAGATGTGATATCCCAACTTATTCCAGATAAGAGACTCATCAAACCAAATATCCCTATAAAAAGTGAAAAAATTTTTTTTCCATTGAAATGATCAAGTAACCAACCTGAAATAGGTATGGCGATAGCTAAAGCAAGGACATAACCTGTTATAGCCCACTGGATAGTATTGAGTGTAGTATGGAAGTCTTGCATTAGCTGGTTAATAGCAATATTAACCATAGTTGTATCTAACATAGGAGCAATAGCTCCCACAACCAAAATCCATGCTACAAGTGTGACTTCCTTTGGAAATTTATTTTTCTCTTCTTTTTTATTCTCCATCGAATCTCTCTTCTTTTCAATGCATTATAAATTAGCTATTATAATTTTTTTATTACTACAATCATAATAAAGTTTTAAAATTTCATTTAAAAGACCATATATATTACAATTTTATAAAGCATCTGTTAATAACTTTAAAAATAGTAAATAAATGTAACTTTAATATTCCCTAATTTGTTTGTTTTTATTATTTAAAATCTTCTTATTATTTTTAAAAGATATTTATCAAAATTTATCTTGATTAAATTTGAAAATTTGAAAACAGTTTATAGTTAGATTATGTAAAACAAATTTCAAATAAAAAAACAACAACAAAACAAACAAAACAAAACAAACAAACAAACAACAACAACAAAACAAACAAAACAAAACAAACAAACAACAACAACAAAACAAATAAAGCTAGCAAAACTAACAGCTATCCTAAACTATTCGTTAAATATTTATAAAATATATGCATATATTAGAATAAAAACTAATTTATCAATAGAATTTAATTCATTTGGTGTTAAGTTGGAGAAAGAAGCTATAAAAAAGATTTTAAAATTTACTCTTAAAGAAAAAGAAATTATTAAAGCTCTTGATTTGCCTGAGGAAGTGTTCTTACCATTGATATTTTCTGTGAGATTTGGTGGGGATTGGAGTGTAAATAAAAACTCTAAAAAGCTAATGTCAGTGAAAGAAAAGATAACAAAGTACGACAGGGAAAAAAAGATTGGTTACACTTTAGAAACAATTTATCTATTTGTTAATCCATTTTTACTAAAAGAAGAAGGTAAAGTATATAGGATGGAAAAGTGTGGAGATAAAAATCAAAGAGAATTAGTTGAAAGACCTTACTCTGTTGTAATAAATGGAGATTATATTTTAAAAGCTATTTTAAATCCTAAAGATATGGAAATAGCTATTAAACATATTGAAGGTCCATTAACATTTTCTGGATCCTCAGCTTTTGGATCTTCCCATGAGTTAGAACACTTAAATAGTGAAAATATTAAAGGAATTCCTTTTTGGGACTTTGAGTATGTTTTAGAGAAATGAAATTTTTAAAAACAAGATTAATACACAAAGAACTGGAAAAATAAATTCTAAAAGTTAAAAAGAATCAAGTAAAGTAATTCCAAAAGTTAAAATAAATATTGTTTTTTTCATTAAGCTGAAGCAATTGCAATTTCGCTTGCAAAATTTGGAATATTTAAATCATTATTTCCTACTATGTTTATAGGGACAAAGGTAAGTTTTTCATGAATTTCAACAAGCAAATCTATTTTTAATTCTATATCTCTCTCACTAATCATTAAATTTATGCTACCTTGATTGATATTATTTAAAAGAAATTTTTTACTTTTGAAAACTTTAGAAGCATTTAAAATCTCAAACCCAATTGGAACTTTATTTTCATTAAAGTCTATAACTATTGATTTATCTAAAAATTCAGAAAAATTATAATTATAATCTTTAGCTAAATGAAGGAACAAAATATCATTTTCATAGTCGTAATCAAATAGCATAATCCTTTTGTTCATTTTTACATCTCTTTCCTATTTCTTTTTAAATATGTATTGTGTTACTAGGTTAATAAATTTACCTTAAACAGAAATTACTATATAATAATTATAAATTAATAAAAAATAAGATATAAAATAATATATTATTAAAAAACAATGAAAAATAAAATCTTAATTTAAATAATTTTTAAAAGAGTTTATTGTAATAAAACTTAAAGAAAGATTTAAGTGGTTTTTATGGATAAAAAACAAATAGCTCTTCAATTTGCAAAATCATTAAAACTTCAAGAAATAGAAAAAATAATTCTTTTCGGTTCTGTAGCTCGAGAAGATGATGATGCCGATTCAGATATTGATATTCTAATTATAACAAATAATAAAGATGAAATTGAAGACGATGTCTCAGATAAATCCTTTGATTTCCTACTCAAAACAAGAGAATACATTTCCCCCGTGATAATTTCTACTGAATACTATAAAAAATTCAAAAATTTCTCATTCTTTAAAACGGTCAAGAAGGAGGGAATCCAAATTGGATGAGACGGATTTATTAAAGACTTAAAAAAAGCTGAAAATTTTGTTTCTGAATGTGAAAAATATTTATAAGCTAAAATTTTCCATTGTAAAAGTGAATCAATGAAAGATAAATATAAAAATCAATATTTTAAAGATTTTAAAAGGTAATAAAAAAAGAATAAATATACAAAATTACAATCAAAATTAATAAAATTTAAAAAAAAAGAAAAGAATTGTTCATTTGTGAAAATTGTTTAATTGATTTACTTATTTCTTGAATGACTCTCCTTGACTTATGTTAATATATGTTTTTTCGTATGATCGAGATATTTAAAGAATTTTACGTCTATTTTCTTTATAAAAAGGATAACTATCTTTATTTATAGTATTTCCTGTTATAGTTGTCTAAATATGCATATTGTCCTTTTTCATCAGAGCCTAACCGTGGTTTTATAGGGCTCATTGTTGTAGACATCCAAGTGTGGTAATTATTTTGAAATACACAGTTTGTAAACTGAATTTTGTCTCCAGAAACACTCCAAGAACCTTTAAATTCAGATTTAGACCGTGAAACCCTACCTCTATTATCTACAGATGTACTGGTGGTTGATGATGAAAAAGTTTTATCTTCTCTAAATGTCCAAAAGATTGTTGGGTTGCCTAAATAGGACCATACACCTAATAGTTTTTTTTCAGTTGTACTCAAGCTTGGACTTTTTTTCTTCCATTGTGCCAAGTAAGTAACACTTTTACTTGGTTTGGTGTTTTTACTTATTTTTGTACCGCCAGATTTCTTTGTGTACCAACCTTTGAAGGTATAACCAGTTCTTTTAGGAGTGGTAGGAAGTTTTTTTATTTTAGATCCTTTTTTAACAGTACTTGTTACAGTCTTTTTACTCCCAATCTTTCCACCATTAGCATTCCAAGTAATTTTATAGCTAATAGCTTTTGATTTGGATTCAATGACGATTCCACTATCTTTTTTATCATCTTTTGGCACACTCACAGCATAAGACGTAGCTAAAACAAACGAAAACATTAGCATAGCTACTGCCAACACCACGAATATCTTTTTAATTGATTTTATATTATAACTCTCCTTTAAACTTTTATTTAGAAAATAACTAAGTATAAATTAGCTATAAAATAGCTATTTTAAAAAAAATTAGTTTAGTTATTTTTAATTCATAGCTAATCATACTACATTTTTTTTATCATACCAAGCTATACTACAATTATTATGTTTAAAATCAACCATATTTAAATATTCCGAATGAAAATTCATTAAAAAAAGACAAAAGGGGGGGGGGCTGATTTATATATTTTAAAAGAATTAAAATAAAAATTAATGAAAAATAAGATTTTAAATATAATTTTTTATAAAATAAAGAAAAATAAATGTAAAAATCAAGATTATACTATTAAAAAATATCAAAAACAAAAAAATTGAGTTATTGATAGGTTTAATTTGATATTGGTAAAGTCAAATAAGAATTAAATATATAATATTGTTGATAAAAATATAATTATTATTTTTACAAGTTACAATCAGTAGCTAATTCCTTATATAAAAACATTTTTTGATTTGGGAAAAATCATTTAAAGGAAATAAAAAGGAGTATAGAAATGGAAAAAAAGTTAAAAATTATTATAGCTTTAGGGATATTGGCAGTGTTTATAATTTCTGTAAGTGCTGTTGATGCTGCTAATCTTTATGTATCTAATAAAGGAACAGATAGTGGAAAAGGAACAAAAGTTAAACCATTTAAAACCATTAAAAAAGCAGTTGCAAATGCTAAAAATGGAGATACTATTTATCTAAATTCTGGAACATATACTGGAGCTTCTAACAGAAAGATAATTATTAATAAAAATATTAAGATAACGGCTTTATCTAAAAATATTAAAAAAAGCAACACAAAAATTAATGCTGGAGGAAAGAGTCGAATATTCGATGTTTTAAAAAAGAAAAAGGTTTCTTTTACTGGAATAACATTTATTAATGGTAAAAGTACACTTGGTGGTGGTGCTATTTTATCAAATGGCGACTTAACTATAAATAAATGTAAATTCGATTCTAATAAAGTTACTAAATCTGGTGGAGCAGTACATGGGTATAAAGGATCTGTAACTATTAAAAACTCAGTTTTCACTTCTAATTATGCAAAAGATCATGGTGGTGCTGTTTACACCCAAAGTGCAAAAACTAGCATATCAAATTCACAATTTAAGTCTAATTCAGCTAAATATGGTGGAGGATTTTACCAGTTCACTAACAAATTTACATTAAATAAAAATAAATTTACTTCTAATAAAGTCACTAAATTTGGTGGGGGAGTATGTGTGAGTACATCCTCTGGCACTATCTCAAATTCACTTTTTTCCTCTAATTCTGCAAGTGAAGAGGGTGGTGGAGTTCGAACTTTTAAAAGTACTGTAACTATATCCAATTCACAATTTATTAAAAATTCAGGAGCTAGTGGTGGTGGAATTTTATATAATAGAGGTTTTGCTACTATCACAAATTCAAATTTCACTTCTAATTCTGCAAAAAAATGTGGTGGTGGAATTTATTCATATAACTGTACTACTACCATATCAAAAGCTAACTTTAATAAAAATTCAGCATCTTATAGTGAAGGACATGCTATTATCAATTACGGTAGTATAGCTAAACTTTCTATAAAAAATTGTAATTTCATTGATAATAAATGTATAGTTAAATATGAAGCTAATATTCGTAACCTTGCAGAGAGTATTAAGAAAAATGTTAGTACTAGTCTCCCTACAGCTCAGTATGTAACTTCTTTAGCTAATGCTGTACTCAGTTGGGTTTCAGTAAATATTAAGTATCCATCATATACTGATAAAATTGAAAAGGGAATTAAAGTAGGTTATGATTTTTCAAGTTTCCTTAAACAGAAAGGTTGGGCTAATGAAGATTATATCCGAGACCCATCATTTGTAGTAAATACTAAATGGGGTGTTTGTGAAGGTTGTGCAAAATTAAATGTTGCATTATCTAGCTATTTAAACATCCCTATAATTTATGTTAGTGGACTTGGAGGTAATCCAAAAAGCATGCAGACCCATGCTTGGAATGTAGTTTATATTGATTATGACAAAAATGGAGTTTATAAATTGGTACCAGGGGATTCTACAGGAAGTCCTGGTGTTCCAGGAAGTCCAACAGAATTTAAGATGAATGCTGTTCAATGGTGGACTAAAAATTCTGTTTTTATCGATAATGCTGCATCTATGACTTTTGGTGCTGTTTCTAATGATAGGGGAAGTACTACAATAAATGGTAATTCTTATATTAAAAATACTTATGGTTATGGGATTGTTTTTAGTAAGTCATATGCTTAGTTTTATGAAAGCTACGAAGGAACAACAAATAGTTTAACAATTAAGGCATTTTCAAAATAAATATTTTTCAGTAATAGTTAGAAAAGAAATTTTTTGCTTTTATAAATTTTTTATTAATCTAAATTTTTTTTCTAATTTTTTTATATTTTTTTATTAAATTTTTTTTTTATTATTATCATTAAAATATTATTATTTTTTAT
>WRNS01000014.1 GCA_009776495.1 Methanobrevibacter sp.
TTATAGTTAAATTTTTATTTAATTATATTTTTAATCATTTGTTTACTTATTTTATTATTAAATTTTCAATTAAATATCTATCTTTAATAGTATAATTCTTTAATCGTTTAAATAAAATAAAAAAAAATAATCATCATGTATATTAGTCTAATAAAAAATAAGGGAAAAATGAGAACATAATGTTAAATGTAATTGAACCTAATTAATTATAGCTACTTGTGTTAAAAAACTCAATTAAAAATCATGGAAATCATGTTAAATGCTAAACAATTTTTAAAATGTTTTTTCATTAAATAAAATATTTTCTTATTTTTTAAAAAGAATTAAATAAACGAAAAGTTTAAATGTTATCATATACTGATAGTCAATAGTCAGATGCCGGGGTGGCTCAGCTGGTTAGAGCGCACGGCTCATAGGGTTTTAAGCGATGCTCTGACTGATTCCTGGGATACCGTGAGGCCGCGGGTTCGAATCCCGCTCCCGGCATATGATTATCCCAGGAACCTTATTTTTTTTTATTTATATTAAATTTCAGAACTTAACTTATCCCTAATTTTATTTTAAAAGTGTAAGCTAATTCTATACCCTTATAATGTAATTGTTATATTTATGTAGTAATCAACTACGATTATTAATAAATATAAAACCTCTAAAAATCAAAACACCAGCAACTACACAATAAGCTAATTTACTAGACCAAGCCCAAAAAACATAACCAGTCCAAGTAAAATCAAGATTACTAGAAACCATAAACCCATACAATAAACATCCAACAATAATTAAAAATAATATACTATCTTTATCCATATCAATCATCCCCATTATTCTTTCTACGATAACTCTCAACGGTCCGCACCTTCACAAAATCCTTTCTATAGCTACTACCATTACGAACAACCCTAGTACAATAGCTATTACCACCAACATACCCCAAATTAACATCTCCAAATAAACCTTTCTATTCACGAGTATAAAGATTATACCCAACATAACTAACTATTAATATTACAGCTAACAACAAAAACATAAACATAATACCATTAGAAACAGTTAAACATCCAACCACCAATAAACACAAAATACCCAAACCAAACAATACTTTCAAATCCACATCAATCATCCCCATCTCCTTTTCTACGGTAACTCTTAACCTCAGAAGGCGAACCTTAACAGTCCGCATCTTCACAAAATCCTTTCTATAGCTACTGTACTACGACTATTCCAAGATAATTGAGAAGAACCCACATCATAACCATTTTTAGTTACAGTAGTATACATAAAGTTATCAGCATAATTTTTTATAGCTTAGCTGATGACGTGATTCTTACTCTATTACCAGTTCTCCACAACCCTACAAACTATAGAATTATCATCATTGTCTTTTCCACATTTAGGACAATATTTTGACAAATGATAAACCTTTTCCTTTATTTTTAACTCATTATTTTTGGCACAGTCTGTTTATTGAAATCTTCTACCCCTTTACTATTGATTATTTTTCCAGTGTATGCATCTATATAGTAATTTTCAGTTTTTGGTGGATCTGTCATCCCATATGCTGATACTATTCCAACAAATGTAGCATTGTATACAGTTTTACCACGATATTTAGTTAAAGTTATCCCCGTAAATGTATATGAAAAAGCATCTGCATTACTAAACATGCCATTACTAAGAGATTTGTATATATAATCTGAAAGTTTTTTTCCAATTTCTGTAGCTTTTTCTTCACCAATTTTTTTTGATTTGAGTGATGATGAGAGAATTACATTTTCAGCTATTTCCATTGCAATATTTTTATTTTCATCAGTAATGTTGCTTATTTTTATTCCAACATTGTTTTCATCAGTTACAACTGTATAATTTTCGAAAATTTTAACTGTATTCGAACCATTGTTAATAGTTTCCTTTGGGTTACTAACATTAGCATCTATAATATCGTTTTCCGACTTTAATACTTTAATAGTCAAACCAGTTTTATCATCATGAAATGTATTAGCGCCATTAGATACAAAAATTGAATCAATAGGTAGGCTGATTTGTAAACCTTCAACTAATGTTGTATTTTCAAATTCTGGCATGCTGAAATAGGTTTGATAAGCAAAAATACTAACGCTAATAACTATTATAACACCAACAAACAATAATATCTTTTTATGAATCTTTATCATTATTTCTCTCCTCAAAGAACAACCATTGCCATTGTCTTAAATATTATCGCATAATCATGTAAAATTTATCATTTCAAAAATAAATTGTTTTAAACTTGTTTTTATTATCTAATTCCTTCATGAATTTCTTCAAGAGTTTTATCAAACTCAGCATCCCCAAGTTCTTCTCTTATTTCTCCATATCGTTGACTATCTTCCATACTATAATAACTGACGGTACCGCGATATTTACTATCTATCTCTTTCAATTCATTTTTAAGACTTTCTTTGTGTAAATAATCACTTATCACTGCTATTGCACTAATGACAACCACAATTACAATTATTAATCCTATAATTACTTTTTTATCCATAAAATCAATCTTCCATTTTAAATCATACTCTATTTTTGTTGTTATTTTTTAAAGCCAATATACCAGCTACTAATAATATTATGAATCCAACGAAAAGAATTAAAGTAGCCAATTGCATAGTAAATAATGAAGGAGAATGAGCATAAAAGAAACTTAGTCTATACATCATGTAGTAGCTAATTATAATTAAATAATCAATAAGACTTAAAAATGATAAAATAGAAGCTACTATTAGTACTATTCCTCCATTTTTACTATTTTTTTCACTATACTTTCCTCCAAAAACACCGACTATTGCCCCTAACATTGGCAATATTGGAGCAAATATTGTACCCAATATTCCAGCAACAATTGTTAAAATTATTCCTGCACCATCTTTACCATCTACAACCAATTTAGCACCAAAAAATGCTAATATTGGTGCAATTATTACAAATAATAATGAAATTGGATTAAAAAATTGGCTCAGTGATAATATGTAAAAAATTACTGAAATAATTACTAAAAATCCTCCAACAATTGCTAATTTCAAAGGAGCGGAATTTTTAATGCCTACTGGAGTAGATAACTTTTCTCCACAATAAATACATTTTTTACTATTCATTTGTATTTGTTGTCCACAGAATGGACAATTAATAATGTTATTTGTGTTATTAGTGGTTTTTGATATTTCTTTTGGATTTAATAAGTTTCCACATTTTTCACAAAATTTAGAATTTTCATCATTAAGAGTTTCACAATTTTCACATTTTATTTTTACCATTTAATCACCTAATCAATACTTTCTCCACAATTTGGACAAAATTTTGTTTCTTCAGAAGTAATAACTCCACCACACTCTGTACAATATTTAACAACATTAGAACTATCATTAGTTGGAGCATTGTCTTTTACTCTGATTATTATTTCGTCTTTATTTCCACTTTTCACAGCCCAGTATATAAGAGCACCGATAATAAGGAGAAATAATAGAATTATAAATATTCCCCAACTAAAATCATTTTTAACTAATCGAGCATAGTTGTTAGTTCTATTTTCTACTTTATATCCCATAGCTACATAATCTGTAACTCTTTGGTTTAATTCTTGATTAGAATCAACATCTTCATATCTCATGATTTTTCACCACATGAAATTTTTTCATTATTACATTTTTATTATTTAATCTTAATAATTCAGAATTTGTATATTAATATGATTATTATAATATATATAATTGTCAACTATAATGCCAATTATATGTAAACTACAATGTCAAATTCATCTTTTTATAGGAAACTCCATAAAAATATATATGGAAGTTGAAACTGCTGAAAAATTAGGTTGGATCAAACTATCTGAACATAGAAAAAAGATAGTAATTGATTTAGCAGGTGATTATAAAATCCCTACAGAAATTAGTAAATCAACTGATTTAAGCAAATCAGAAGTTAGTAGAACACTAAGGGACTTAAAAAATAAAAACATAGTTGTTTGTCTCAATGAAGAAAGTCATAGAGGCAGAATATATACTTTAACCGATGAAGGCAAGGAAATATTAGATTATATCTAATAACTTAGCTAATTATCCTTATTATTCAATTTTTAAAAAATTTTTTTTTATACTTTTTACATGATCAAATATATTAAAATACTCAGATTATCCTTCAATATGATGAAAGAAAATCTTTTTATCATGAGTAGACAAATCTTTATAAACAAGGTCTTTGAAAATTTTAGCAAAAATTATTTTTAAATAAGAATCAAAATAATATATAAAAATCATTATCTAATGAAACCATTTGAGAGGAAAAAATGTTGTATAGAAATTTAGGTCAAACTGGAGAAAAAGTATCAATTTTAGGATTTGGATGTATGCGTCTTCCAACCATTGATAATAAGCCCGATCAAATTAACGAAAAAGAAGCTACAGCTATGCTCGAATATGGAATTGATAATGGAATAAACTTTGTTGATACTGCTTACTCTTATCATGGGGCTGATTTTGATAGTGGTGGAATGAGTGAGCCCTTCCTTGGAGAATTTTTAGAAACTGGATTTAGAGAAAAAGTATTGCTTTCCACTAAGTTACCTAGTTGGATCGTTGAAAAAAAAGAGGATATGGAATATTTCCTAGACCAACAGCTTGAAAGACTACAAACTGATTGTATAGATATATATTTACTTCATTCATTGAAAGAAGATTACTGGGAAAATCTTAACTCTCTTGATGTATTTGAATTCATGGACACCATACAAAACGAAGGAAAAGTTAAATACATTGGTTTTTCTTTTCATGATGAGTTAGATTTATTTTTAGAAATTTTAGACTCATATGATTGGGATATTGTATTTACTCAAATGAATTATTTAGATGAAAGTTATCAAAGTGGAATAAATGGATTAAATTATCTCAGCAGCATTGGAATGGGAAATGTGGTAATGGAACCACTTAGAGGAGGAAAATTAGTTAACAATATTCCACCAGAAATAGAAAGATTATGGAACACTTCAAAAGTCAAAAGAACCCCTGTTCAATGGGCACTTAGATATTTATGGGATATGGAAGGTGTGAGTTCTGTTTTAAGTGGAATGAGTACATTAGAACAAGTAAAAGAAAATGTAGCTATAGCTAATGATGCTCATCCAAATTCATTAACTAATGAAGAAAAAAATTTAATTAAAGAAGTAAGTAGAACTTACAAAGAGAAAAAAGATATTGATTGTACACTCTGTAGCTATTGCATGCCTTGCCCTCAAAAAGTAGATATTCCCACTTGTTTTAAAGAATATAACATAGCTAAAATCTTAAATGACGTTGAAGCAAGTTCAATGCAATACTTCACTCTTTTAAATCAGGAAAATTATGCTTCATCATGCACCGCATGTGGTGATTGCATACCAATGTGTCCACAAATGATTGATATTCCTGAAGAACTAAAAAAAGTTAAAGAACTTTTTGGAGAATAAAAGATATAGCCTTTGGAAGATAAAAATAGCTATTTAAGCATTATAAATTATTTATAACGAATGTGATTTAAATGCCAGAAAGATTTACTGGAATGGGATATTGGGAAATTATAACCAGACAAATGAGCATAGTTACAAAAAGTCAGCAGACTCGATTCAAAGAATCTAAAATAGCTGTTATCGGTTGTGGAGGACTTGGAGGATCAGTAATAGAAATGTTAAGCAGAATGGGAGTTGGAGAACTTAATATTGTGGATAAAGATTCTTTTGATATGTCTAACTTGAATAGACAACTAATGAGCAGCATTGAATCCCTTGGAAAATCTAAAAGTGAAGTGGCAAAAGAAAAAATAAGGCAAATTAATCCTTATGTTAAAGTAAATGGATTCAATGAAGAATTAAATGAAAAAAATTTAGATGAAATAATTGGAAATTGCGATATCGTTATTGATGCTGTGGATAATATACTTACAAGAGTAATAGTCAGTAGATATTCTAAAGAAAAAGGAATTCCATTTGTTCATGGAGCTATTCATGGGACTCTCGGCCAATTAACCGTATTTAACCCTGAAACAATATCCTATGAAGAATTATTCTCACTCAGCTCTTTTAAAAAAGAATTGGATGATGACACTAAGCAAGAGATTTTGAATCTAAGTCAAAAAACTCCGCCAGTAATTGGGCCAATAGCTAATATAATAGGATCATTAGAAGCTTTTGAAGCATTTAAAATAATAACTAAAATGGGAAAAATAACATTAGCTCCTAAAATACTTAATATTGATTTATTAGATTTAAGTTCACTTTCACTTTCAGAACTGTGATTCATCATATTAAAAAAAAAAAAAAAAGATTATATTTTACTATGTACTTACTTTTAATTTATATTGATTCTATGGAAAGCAAATTAATTTATTTAAAATAATAACAATTTAATTGAAATATTAAAGATTGCAACAGTTGTTTTAAACTACTTTCTATATTTTTTTTATATTGAACCAAAAATTTATATTAATGTTTAGCTATAGTACCATTATAGGTTATGAAATAATAAAAAAAAATGAATAAAGTTGTTAAATAGCGTCTAATCATAGTATATACCATTTTTATTCTATTGAACGAATTTCCACTTTCCAAATTCAATAAAAATAATTTTATAAAAAAATCAATATTGAAAATTAAACTTATTTAATCACTTAAAATTACATATTCTAAGTTTAAAAGAGATTTTTTTCCTATCTTTTCATTATTACAATTGATTTATTCTTAAATTATATTGACAGCTGTTTTTTATTAATTTTTACAATATTTTAATTAAATTTAGAAAAATAGCTATTATATAGAATGTTTGTTTTGAAAAATAATCTATTTCTATATAGATAAACTGTTCGTTATTTCATTATGTTTATTAACATCTAATATTATATTGATTAATAGGTTATGATAGTAACACTTTTTCTAAAGCACATTTGCTTACTAACCATTAGCTTTTTCTATATCATAACCTTAGAAAAAGAGATGGGTGAGGTACTGCAATACCGTTTTAACCTGTCTCAATTCTTAAATTTTTAAGATTAAACTAATATTTATTTTTTCTTATACAATCAATGGAGTCCTAAGTTTAAATTAATTACTTCATCTATTTAGATTCATTATAAATTATTATTTATAAATGTTTTTATATATTATAAAAATTATTATTTTTATGGGAAAAAAAGATTTATTTTTATCATGATTTTCATGAAAGTTTATCTTGATTTAATCTTTCCTTTATTTTTTTAAGTTCTTCTTGAAGGGACTCTTCTAATGTGTCCTTGACTTCATCCCCAATTATCTCATTTTTTAAGCTTTCTTCCCTTTTTTCAATATTACTTTTAATTTTTTCAATTCTTTGTAAGAGAAACTTATCTTCCCCTAATACAAGAGAAATCGCTTGTTCTAAATCATGCTTATTTACTTTAAAATGTCCTTTGAATGCAGCTATTGTTTTTGCAGTTTTTAAAATAGAAATATCACTTCTATGGCCTTCACTACCTAACTCTACAGTTATTGTAGCTATTATTTCCAACAAAGTATCATCAATTTCAACTTTGGTTAAAATTTTTTTTGCTTCAACAATCTTTTTTTGAAGTGATCTCTGATCTTTTTCAAATTTCTTAATAAATAAAATAGGGTCTTTTTCAAATTCTTCCCTTCTTTTCATAATCAAGATTCTTTCCTCAATTTCTGAAATAGCTACCACATCAATTTTTAAACCAATTCTGTCAGATAACTGTCCTCGAAGTTCTCCTTCTTCTTGATTCATGGTTCCAACTAATATAAATTCGGATGGATGAGAAATAGAGATTCCTTCCCTTTCTATAATGTTTACACCATATGCTGCAGCATCCAATAAAACATCCACGAGGTTATCATCAAGAAGGTTTATTTCATCGATATATAAAATGTTACGGTTTGCTTGAGCTAAAATACCAGGTTCTAAAGCTTTAATACCTTCATGTAAAGCTTTTTCAATGTCAAGAGAACCAACCACCCTATCTTCAGTTGCACCTAAAGGCAATTCAACGACTTTCATAGGTTTTTTTACCAATAATATTTCATCAGACTCTAAGTTGTCATTAGCTTTGAAAAGCTCAAATTCCATGTAGCTATTTTCATCACAGTTAAATGCACAATTTTCTACAACCTCTATTTCAGGTAACAAATCAGCTAATGCTCTTACTGCCGTGGTTTTTCCTGTACCACGATCTCCTCTTATTAAAACTCCTCCAATTGATGGATTAATAGCATTTAAAATAAGAGCTTTTTTGATTCTTTCTTGACCAACAATAGCTGTAAAAGGAAAAACATTTTTTTTCACATGAAAACCTCATTTCATTTTTTAAATATAATTAAAATAATTAATCATAGATTGATATAAATATAAAGAATAGCTAGGAAGAATTAACTATTTAATCACAGCAAATGCAATTTTTAAATATATTCCTTGTTATTTATTTTTCTATTTTTGTTTATTTAAATTTTTTTCATATTAGCTATGAAATTAATTTTTTACTTAGTCTATTTTTTAGTTAATTGATAACTCTTAATAAGATTAAAAAATTCTGTGGAAAATCATTAAATTGGGTTTATTATTCTTATTTCTAAAATTAATCTTTTAAAATTGAATGTTATATAAATAAATTTTTTTAAATTAATATAATGAGTAATAAGAAAAGTTTTATCTTAATTTTAAATTTATTAAAAAAAAATTAATTATAACTAACTCACTTATAACTTAAAAAATTATAAATTAGCTACTTATAACATCCAACTTAAAAAAAATAACAATAACACAAATAACTTACACACTTATAACTTAAAAACTTATAACTTAAAAACTTATAACTTAAAGACTTATAAGCTCCAACTTAAAAAAAATAACAACAACACAAATAACTTACACACTTATAACTTATAGACTTATAAGTTAACGACTTATAACTTATTTACTTATAAGCTCCAACTTAAAAAAAATAACAACAACACAAATAACTTACACACTTATAACTTAAAAACTTATAAATCAACTATTACAACTTTCACACTTATCAAGCCCAAAAAAAAAAACAAACAACAACAAAAGAAACAACAACTACTAAAGCTTATTAAAAACTTAATGAAAAGAAATGAACAACTCTAATTAAAAATTATAAGTTAAAACTTATAACATCTAATAAAAAAAACTAAGACCAACATTTATATAAGATAAAATTTAAGGTTATGATATCGTTATGTAATGTATATCATGACGAAAATAAAAATTGGAGGAGAGAAAAACATGCAGAAAAATAAAATTATTTATATTTCTATTATAACAATAATCATTATATCTATAATAGGAATATATATTAGTGATATCCAAAATAGTAGTGGATCTAATGAAGAAGGCTCAATCGATGTGTTATTTGCTGCAGGTTTCAGTAAAGTTGGTCCAGAACTTATAAGTGAATTTAATAAAAAGTACCCTAATATAAAGGTAAATTCAAAGTATGGTGGAAGTGGAGAATTATTTGCAACTCTTGAAACACAAAAAAAAGGAGACGTGTTTTTACCAGCGGACTATAAATATATGGAAGATGCGATGAACAGTGGCTACATAGATAATGGTACTGTTAAAAATGTTACAAAAAATGTTCCAGTGATAATTGTAGAAAAAGGAAATCCTAAAAATATAAGTTCTCTTAAAGATTTAGCTAAAGATGGGGTAAAAGTAGGAATAGGTGAAAAAAACGGTCCAGCTATTGGTAAAACAACAGCAAAAATACTAGAAAAAAATAATTTGAGCAGTGATGTGGGAAAAAACATCGTAGTGACCACAACAACTGTTAATCAATTACTTACATATTTAATTACTGGACAAGTAGATGCAACCATAATTTGGGAAGATATGACTTCTTGGAAAGAAGGTGATGGGAAAATAGAAGTTATAAAAATACCAGAAGATGAAAATGAAATAAGTACTGTTCCTGTAGGAATTACAAGTTTCACGAAGGATAAAGACGCAGCTGTAAAATTTAATGAGTTTATCACCTCTGAAGAAGGTAAAACTATTTGGGAAAAGTGGGGATTCGAAGTATAGACAATATCTACTCAGGAAAAAATTAAGAAAACAAGAAGAAATATCAAAAATTGTAATTTTAAAATTTTAATTTATATTAGATATTTTTTAATTTATTTTTTCATTTAAATATTATAAGCAATAATCTAATCAATGAAAAAGATTAATATTTATTTAAATAT
>WRNS01000015.1 GCA_009776495.1 Methanobrevibacter sp.
ACACTTCCAATACCATAAATCGCTCCACCTTCTTTTGCAACATTAGACACAAACTGAGAACAAGAAATAGTATTAGTACCACCACGACTGTAAATAGCACCACCAAGATACTTAGGATTATCACAAGTACAAGCCATACAAGTTAAATAAGCTTGATTATTAGAAAATTCACAATCCTTAATTGTAAACTTACCTTCATTATAAATAGCTCCACCATACTCAGCTCTATTATCAACAAATTTACTTTTGAGGAAAGTCACATTACCAGCATAATTGTGTATAGCTCCACCTCTCTCACCAGTATTCTTTTTAAACTCACAACTTGTAATAGTAAGGGATCCACCATTATTATTAATAGCTCCACCTTCACCATAACGATAAGCATTCTGCACAACAACATTTTCCAAATTAACTGTTACACCATTAGCTACATCAAAAATAAAATTCTTACCTTCACCATCAATAACAGCCTTAGAACAANTANTTTTACTCTTAATAGTAACACTTTTACTAATAGTTAAATTAGTATTATCTAAACCTTTAAAAGTACCATCTAAAATAACAGTCCCACCAGAACCAGCAGCAGTCAAACCCTTTTGAATGTTGCTATTTTTCGAATCCACATTAACTGTAGCTGCAGAAACTGCAGAAACAGTCAAAACCAATAAACCAATTATTAACAATGCAGAAAAAACAATTGACCTCTTATTAAAATTCATTTAAACACCTAAACATTAATTTCATTTTCATTTTTCACCTTTCAAACTTCTGTTATAATGAAATAATATTGGAAAATTTTTTTTTCTAAATATGTATTTGTTAAAAAAATTTCCTTTATTAATTATATAACCATGAGAATATTATAAATATGAATTATAATGATATTTTTTTATTATTAATATGATTTATTTCAATACTTTCTTATTTTATTACTAGAATATATAAACATTTCTTTTTCATGAAAACATTTCATTTTCATGAAAACTTTTCTTTTTTCTAAAAACATTTCATTTTCATGAAAACATTTCATTTTTCTAAAAACTTTTCTTTTTTCTAAAAACATTTCATTTTTCAGCGAATAATCTTTATAATATGATACTATTGCAAATATTCAAATAATATTTGAGAATGATTTTTCATGCTGTATCTACCACACAGGTATGTTCTGTTTTTACCCAATGCTGTTCATTTCTTTTAATAATTCCTTTAAAAATTGGAACATAATATGTTAAGGAATAAATTAGTAAAATAGGAGTCCACAGTATATACTTATATTTTCCAGCTCTGTGTAAGATAACTGAATATAATATCATATAAAATACTAACAAACTCACTAAAAATTCCCATGTAAATATTGGGAATGGTGTAATTGCATTGGGCAGAAGAATGGTTGTAGCTATTAATATTATGTAACCTAAAAACAGGAACAAATTTAGTATTGGTTTTATTAAATAGAAAGCTACGTCAAATTGACGGAAACTTTTGTTTTTAAATGAACTAAATAAAAGCGGAACAAAATATTTCATACATGTATCTACATGTCCTTGCATCCACCTTGTTCTTTGTTTTATTGATTTTCCAATTTCTAATGGTTTTTCATCCAGTATTTTAGCTTCACTTTCCCAGCAGCAAGATTTATTTTTCTCAAGAACATATTTAGTAGTGAACAACAAGTCTTCTGTTAAAGATTCTCCTGATAAACCAATTTCTTCAAGTATGGATCTTTTAAATACCATACCTGTTCCTCCAAGCTGAGCACTTAATCCTAAAGGATTATGGGCCCTTTGAAAAATATCATTGGTTATCCAGTATGAAAGAGAGTATGAACGTGAAACCCATGTGTCATCAGGGTTTTTACATCCTAAGTATGCTTGGATTACTTCTTCACCATTGTTTAACTGAAAATTCATTTTGGTTAAAAACTCTTTATTGATTAAATTGTCTGCATCTAAGACTACATATGCATCATAATATTCTCCTTTATTTAAATCATATTTTAAAGAGTTAAAAAACCATTCTAAAGCATATCCTTTTCCTATATTTATTTTATCATAACGCACCATTTTGATTGCATCGAATGATTCTACTACTTTGTCTGTTTCATCAGTACAATTGTCACAAATTACATAGGTGTCGTAAAATTCTTTACTATAATCCAAATCACTAATTGATTTTAATAGGTTTCCTACAACCTGTTCTTCATTATGGGCACAAATGATAACAGCAAACTTATTAAAATTCTTTCCAACTTCTATATTATTTTCATTGAATTTGTTTATATGCTTGATTTTATTTTTTATTTGAGAAAAAACATATAATAACGGATCATAAAACCAAAATACAAGGCTTATAACTTGTATTATTGTTAAAAACAGTGATAATATTAACATAAATTCTTTTTGAGTTGTACAATATATTAAATAAGTTATTCCAATTAGAACAGATGATACTCCAATAATTCCCCACATTTGACTATAATTTAACCCACTATTTAAATCAGGTTCTTTTGAGGATAGTGAATGCCCAATATAGCTAATTATTGCGAAAGAAAATATTATAAATAATATTATTAATTGAATTGGAGGATGAACTATTATTGGAATTGAAGGAACTATTAATGTTTGAATTAAAGGCTTAGTAATTGATTGGAATATATGTAAAAAAGGAACGATGGTATGAATTAAAGGCTTAGTGATTGATTGAACTATATAAATAGAAAAAGTAATTATCCTTTGAATCATAGGTTCAATAATTGAATGAGATATATAAATAGAAGAAACAATAACCCTTTGAATCATAGGTTCAATAATTGATTGAGATATATAAATAGAAAAAACAATAACCCTTTGAATCATAGGCTTAATAACTGATTGAGATATATAAATAGAAGAAACAATAACCCTTTGAATCATAGGCTTAATAATTGAATGAGATATATAAATAGAAGAAACAATAACCCTTTGAATCATAGGTTTAGCAATTGATTGAAATGTTTGGATAGAAGGAATAATTATTTTGATAGAAGGAGTGATTATCATTCGATTTAAATGATAAATTATAATTTGAATTAATACAACATATTCCATTCTAATACCCCTCACCAATATAACTTTTTTCAGATTTTATCTGCTTTGAATTTCTTCAATAACTACCTTACATTTTTACTTCACTTTGCTAAGAATTAAATTATTGAAATTTCTAATAAGTTTACGATAATAACATTTGAGACCTAAATAATAAAAAAAGAACTGTTTCTAGCATACAATTTGGCATTACTCAAATAATTAGAACATTTCCTAACTAACTCTTAACGTTACTATAGTATCATTATGGCATAATATAAATGTTTTGGTTGAACATTCGTTTTAATATTAATTTTGATAATTTTATATTACTTTGATAAAAAATATTGTTAAAAAATTTGAAAAATAATTAAAATTTTTAAAAAAAATTAAAAAAAAATAGAAAAAATTACAAAAAATAGATAAAATTATTAAAAAAAATAGAAAAAATTAATAAAAAATAGATAAAATTATTAAAAAAAATAAGAAATAAAAAGTGAAAAACACCTTTTATTTTTTAGTTGGTGAATTTGTATTAATATCTCTTTTCAAGTCTTTATCAGTAATTACTGTAAACTGTGAAACTATTACGTTTATACCAGCTTCATTTATAAGAATTTCTGCAAGACTTGGTCCATTATGAAAGACTAATGGAATGATAATAGAAACATCATTTGCATAAAAGTTGTATATATTGTTAGCAGCAACTTTAGCAGTATTTTTATCAAATACACATTCTGAAACTATTAAGTAATCACCATGATCATTGAAAATGGCACCAGCATGAAGACCTGCACTATTAAAAGTAAAGTATGTATCATGGATAACGGTTCTATCACCATGGAAAGTATAGAGAGCACCAGCACGAATACCTGCTTCATTTTTGTTAAAGTTACATTCAGTTACATGGAAATCATCCCCATGATCATTGAAAACTGCGCCAGCATCATTAACAGCACTGTTAAAAGCAAATATACTATTATTTAAAAGAACTCTATCACCATGGAAAGTGAAAAGTGCTCCAGCACGGTAGTCGGCAGTATTTTTATCAAAACTACAAAGATTTACTATGAAATCATCACCATGTTCATTGTAGACAGCACCACCAGAATCTTTAGCTTTATTCATAGTGAAACGACTTGTGCTTATAGTACACTTATCACCATGGAAAGTATGTACTGCACCACCAAATTTAACAGCTGTATTTTTAGTAAAGTAACAATCGACTATTTGGAATGAGTCTGAATGTTCATTGAAAATAGCTCCACCACGATATTCGGCAGAATTAGTATCAAAAGTGGAGGATGCAATATTAAAATTGTATCCATAGAAATTATAAACTGCTCCACCATCATTAGCTTTGTTAACAACGAATTCAGAGGATTTTATTTTAAAATCATGTCCAAAAGCGCTGAAAATAGCTCCACCACGATTAGTAGCTTTATTATTATCAAATGTACATTGATTTATAGAAACAGTAGCTCCATTATTATAGATGGCTCCACCATCACCAGTTACCGCACCGTTTAAAAACATTATATTAGTAAAAGTCACTGTGCATCCTGGGAGAATGGTAAAAATTCTTCCTTTTGCTTCAGCATCAATTTTTGAAGATTGTTTATTGTTTTTCCCAATAAAATTTAAATCTTTATCAATAATTATATTCCTATTTTTATCTCCTTTAAACATTCCAGTGGCCAAATAAATAGTATCACCAGAATTAGCTGTTGCTGTTACATTTAAAAGAGATTGTTTTTGACTTGCTTCAGTAGTTCCGATATTATTATCATTACCATTGGTGGCAACATAATAATCTGTAGCTGAAACAGCTGATGTAACTACGGTCATTATAGCTAAAGTTAAGACAATAATTGTCAACAAAGTATATTTACTTTTATTAACTTCCATTAACTTCATTTTTTCACACTCTATTTAAATTATTTTATAATTGTTCACACTAATAAGTACCCAACAGTGATTTCATCAGGAATGGTAGTATAAATATCGATATAAATTAATCTATACAAATCAGGGAAAATGATTGTTACATCACGAGACCATTCATTAAAGAGAAATTCTCCTGCACTCCACATCGCAATATTTCCAGATACTGTAGGTAAGATTATATTAGCTCCAATTCCATGGAAGTTATAAAAAGCGCCTCCATAAAAAGCTTTATTTTTAGTGAATTCACATTTTTCGATAGTAATATCATTACCATGTTCATTGAAAATAGCTCCACCAAAACCAGCTGTATTTTCTATGAAAATGTTGTTGAAAAAGGTAACTCTGTCCCCCCAGAACGTATCAACAGCTCCTCCATAAATTTCAGCAAAATTTTCTTCAAATTTACAGTTAGCTACTGTGAAGTCATTCCCATGTTCATTAAAAATAGCTCCACCAGAAGTGATAATAGCTTTGTTTAATTTGAATACACTATTAGATACAATAATTCTATCTGCGTAGAAAGTATAGAGAGCTCCACCACAGTTATTTGCAGTGTTTTCTGCAAATTCACAGGTACATAGCGTCAGATCGTCACCATGATCATTGAAAACAGCACCACCAGAATTAGCAGCGTAATTTTTAGTAAATTGAGATTGTTCTATACTGAAGTGATTACCGTAGAAATAGTAAACAGCTCCACCACTGCCTCCAGCAGTGTTTCCTTCGAATAGGGAGTTTTCTACTTTAACTCCATAAGTCCATTCATTGAAAACTGCTCCCCCACGATAATTTGCAGTATTTTTTTCAAATATACAATTATTGATTGTTAAGTATCCTCCTTGATTATAGATAGCCCCGCCATCATCAGCAAGTCCATTTTTAAATGTAATGTTTACAAAACTTACTGTGAAATCAGGAAGGATTTTAAATATTCTTCCATTTTTTTCTGCATCAATTATTGTATTTTTCTTACTTTCACCAACAAAAGTTAAGCTTTTGTCTATAGTAATACCTTTGTTCTTCAAACCTTTATAAACCCCATCGGATAAATAAATTGTGTCACCAGAGCTAGCTGTGGTTGTTACATCACTAATTGATTGTTTAGATAGAGATGTATTTGAACCATCATTAGCATCGTTACCAGTAGGACTAACATAATAGTCAGTCGCTGCAACGGCAGATACAGCTATTGCCATTGTAAGAAAAGCTACAATAAATATAGCTAAAAATGAATAATGACTTTTTTTAACAGTTTTTTTCACTTTTATCCCTCGTAATTATAATTTATTAATAGTGCAAGTATTTAACTTAATAATCCATTTAACGAATATTCATTTTAGTGAATATTTCTATTATTCCTCTTTTAACTTATTAAAATCGAATAAAAAAACTAAATACTTGCCTTAAAATTCAAACTGTTTCTAAATTTCTTTTTTAAAATTATTTTAAAATTTATTTATTTAAATTTTAAGGCAAATATTTAATAATTATTCATGTTCATATTAATTATCCTCATATTAAATAGTGAATTAACCTCCTTTAATGGTTTAATTAGTATTAACTGTGACAATATGCTCTGTTTTTTCCCATTTTCTCTCACCAGTTATGAATCTTGCAATTGCTCTGTAACAAACAGGTATCATTAACATACTATATAATGGAATTGTAGCACCCATGCCCAGTCCTTTTAATATGCCATATTCTGTTCTTCGACCATAAATAGTTCCAAAAATAATACTAATCACAACAGAAAGAGTTAAAATAATGGCTAATACCATGTTTACTGGATCTTTTACTACGAAAACTATGTAAATATTATATAGAAGTGAAAAGAAATGGCCTACTACGCCTATTGATGTGATAATAGGTAACATCATGTAGAAAAACATTTCAAATTTAGCTGAAATTTTAATAAATGGGCTTTCAAATATTAATTTACCATATTTAGGAATACATTCTATTCCCCCTTGAGACCATCTAGTTCTTTGGACAATGAGAGGTTTAATTTTTCCTACTGGTTCTTGATAAACTACAATATGGTTTAAAAAGCATGTTTTTTTACCTTCTAATAAGAGACGAGTGCTTATTTCGAAATCTTCTAAAAGAGAATTTCCCCAAACATCATCCTGATCTTTGAAAGTATTTAATCTAAAAAATTGACCGTTTCCACCCCCAGCAGCATTTCCAAGGAAGTTTCTAACATTAGAAATTAGAGTGATACATGATTGGAATTCAAGATCTTGCATTCGGTGTAACCAGTTATCTACTACATTCATGCCAACAGAAGTTTGTATCATGGTTAACTCATCATCAGCATTGAAAGCAGCGAGGATTTTAATATAATCTTCGTTTTTTATAAATGCATCTGCATCTATAACTCCTATTATGACTTTTTCACTGTTTGCACCTTCAAGGTTTTTAATATATCTTAGCCCTTCATTAAGAGCTTCGCCTTTACCTTTTTGTGCATTTGGAAAAGTTCGTGTGATTATATGTAAATTTTTATATTGAGGAGCTATTTTTTCTAACACTTCTCCAGTTCCATCATCTGATCCATCGTCTAATACAACTAAGCGATAGTTCTCATTGTGATTTTCAAAAAATTTATGAACAGTATTTTCGATAACATTTACTTCATTTAAACAAGGAACCATTACATACAGATGGAATTTTTCGATATTCGTATAATCACTTTTAATTTTTTTCATTGGAAACAATGCCAGAATCCCAGTCCAAACAAAATAGATTAAAATGGCTCCCATAGAAATAGCTAACATAAATGTAATAATTTCCATTGGAAGGCCTAATGTATAATCGGATTTGTCACCACCTAAGCTAGGTCTATTATCACTTAAGCCTGCGATATCGGAATCAATGCTTCCAAGTCTCTGTGAAAGATATAGATTTTGAGGACCGGATTTTTCAGATATTAAAAAATTCTCTGGAACTTGCCCATTATTTAAAGAACGTTTCTGATTCTTATTTGGATTCTTTTTGTTCTTTTTATTTTTATTTTTTTTAATGAGATTAAAGTTTTTTAATTTTAGCTTTTGACTAATGTTAGCACCGTTAAAATCATTAGGTATATGATTTTCATCTGAACTATCAGTTTGAGAAATGTGCTCATTAATGTTCATTGATTCTAGATTTGATCCACTTTGTGGATTTGAAGAATTAGTATAAATATTTGAATCAATTTGTAAGCTTGTATTAGCATCTGCAGCTACAGCTGAAGGAATGATAATTAACATTAATAAAATTAGTATATAAGAAATTATTAATTTCCTATTTTGTAGTTTCCTAACTATCCTCTTCGAAAGCTGCCCCTTCATTTTTTCCCCTAATGCCTGCTAACATATTCACTAATAACTTGTGAATAATAAAATAATCTTCTAAAATTTTTAAATTTTGAAAAAATTCAATCAAAAAATTTTCATTTTTTTTTAAAAAATATTTCTAAATTATATATTAGAAAAAATATTTTTTATCGTCAACATACCTGTCCTCTTAATATGTCAAAAACTCTTTTAGTTCACTATAATAAATGATAAATGTCTTTAATACTAACAACAAATTCCCATACTAATATATATTTTAATTTTTTTAGAATTGAAAACTCTATTAAAATTGTAAACTCTATTTAGATTTGTAAACTCTTTTAAAATAGATCCTATTCCAGATGTAAAATATTAATAAAAGTATATAGAATATTTTTAGTATAATGAATAAATCTTGAAAAGCCTTGAGATTTTAATTTAGCAAAAATTTCTAAATTTAATCTACTAAAATCTACAAATTATAATTTTTATATAGAATTTAGGCGAAAGATTAGATAATAACAATTTGACTTGTTTTTTATTTTATCTCTCAATTAAAATAAAAATTTTTTATTTTATCCTCTCATTTAAAATAAAAATAAGTATTTAATTACATAGCTATATCATGATTAAATGTTCTTTATAATTAGTATTATAAGAACAGATTGTTCCTAAATTATATTATAATAGAACAAACATGCTAATAATTGATAATTATTGCATCTAAAAAGCTTAACATTTTAACTAGTTAACATGAATACTGTGAATCATATTCTCTCTAGTTATAATTAAACTATTAAAACCATCAGCTATAGCGACTACTTTAACGAACACTCTATATAAACTTTACTATTGTTCTTTTTATGATACATCTACAATTAAAGAATATAGTCAGTGCAAATACGGTTAAAAAAAGGATGAAAATAAAAATAAGAAATTTTCCACAAGATATTTTTATGAAAAAAAATTATTATTCGAAAGAATCCATTTATAATCCGAATTTACTTAATTAAATTTTAAAAAGAAAATAAATTTTTTCTTTTAAGATAATCTAATTATGTTAAAAAAAAAAATTATACATCTACAATTAAGAAGAATATTTTTTGAATATATAGCTAAAGGAAGAATCAAAATAATAATTAAAAATTTTTCATCTTTTATTATTATAATAAAGAATGATTATTCTTCTGAATCATTTTACAATCCAAATTATATAAAATTAATTTTTTTTTTTAAAAAAAAAAATATACATCTACAATTATGATGAATATTCCTTTAAAATAAGATTGAATAAACCTTCAAATCAAAAAAATGCTATTTTTAAAACTAAGTTTTTGAGATAAAAATCAATGATGAAAAATAAAAGTGAAAAAAACACTTTAATAATATATATTAAAAAAATTTTTTTTTAAAAATATTCTTCATGTGCAAATTAAAATATTTATTATAAAACTCACTTAAAAAAAAAGAAAAATATCACTTTTTTGAATTTAATCAGCGGAAAACATCACTTGTTTGATTTAAAAAAAAAATGTCAAATAAAATATAAAAATTTTCTACATACAAAAAAAATTCAAAATATTGTGAATAAAATAAAAAAAATTACAAAAAAATAATTCCCGAAAATATAGCAAAAAATATCTAAAATAAAATTTCTAAAAATAAGATCTAATAATATGTAATAATAATATAAAATAAAATTTCTAAAAAAAATCTAATAATAATATATAATAATAATATATAAAAAAATTTCTAAAAAAATCTAATAATAATATATAA
>WRNS01000016.1 GCA_009776495.1 Methanobrevibacter sp.
TAAAATAAAATGATAATATAAAATGATAATTTACAATGATAAAAGTAAATAATTATAAAAAAATTTGATTTATTAAATAATAAAAATAAAAAATAATTTTTCATAATATTTTTTAATATATAAAAATCAGTAGGTAATGAATATGGATTTAAATTTAGGAAATGGTTATGCTGAAACAAGTTTAGAACAAATAATTGTTAAAAATGTCCGTATTAATAAAGAAAACATTTTAAAACCTACATTCGATGATTTAAATTTTTATGCAAATCTTAAATCAAAAGATGATTACCTTAAATTACTTGAGTATGGTATTTTTCACATTGAATTAGAAAGTGGAAAAATATTAGTTGATTGTAAATTAGATGACAGTGTTAGCTTTGTTAATGAAAATACAGATATAAAAGGAGATTATAGCTTTTCCAGATTGTAAATACTGAACAAATATATTGTCTTGTATTTTAAAGTCAAAAATAATTATAATGATTAAAACGATTATAACTAATGAGAATATTTGAGGAAATAAAGTTTTAAATAATAAAAATTTAATGCTATTTAAATAAAATAAGAATGATATATATTTTGAAAATTTAATTGTTATAATCTCACTTAAAACTCAAAAACATTATTATAATAATCTTTCAGGCGAAAGCTACTTAATGGTCTTATGACTATACTAGCACCTGAATCATGTGTTTCATTTACAGATTTAGATATATCGTTGGGCGAAGTTTTGTATTTATTAATGAGAGATTTTAAGTGTCCTTCAGATTCCAGCACACCTTTAAACAAAACAGGGGAAACAGACATGCCTAATTTTTTAGCTGCTCGTAGAGTATATGGATAACTTGTAACATGATTCTTATGAAAAATCATTATTACTCTGTTTTCTTTAATAAAGTATTTGTCACTAGGTGTGTGAGATAAACCTATTGTTTTTGGAGTATTTTGAAGGTGCTGAAGGTTATCATTATGCACATCTTCTGGAATCTTGTTTACTATTTCTGTAATACTAGATATGTATGGAGAAGAATTATGAAAACGTCCTTTACCAAACCAAGGCGAATCAGAGTTAGCTGACTGGTCAAAATCCAAACAAAAGGTAGGACTGTTTATTTTTTGAGTTATAACCACTCCACTCCAATATTTGCTTAACATATCGAAAACTTCTTTAACATCCTCAGTCATAGAAAATATTTATAGTTCAATATACTATATAAACATTACCACCGAAAAATAAGGATTACAAGGAAAGATTTTTTTAAAATTTCATTTATGTTTGCTATTTTTATTAATTAAGTCCTAATCGAAGATTTTCTTAAGTTAAAAAAAAATCATATATATTGAAAAATTAAAATAAAAATTTTAAAAATTTATTTATGAGAATTTTGAAAATCTACTAGTTTAAAATTAAAAAAAAAATAAAAACTAAAAAAATAAAAAAGAAAATAAAAGAACAGGAAATAAATAAAAAAATAGGAAATAAAAAAATAAAAAATTAAAAATTAAAAAAAATCTGAATAAAATATTTATCCATCTATTCAAAATCACATCTATCAATTAGTATGGTTATTGTTTCATTTTTATCTTTAGGAATATGGACAACTTCAATTAAGTCATCTTTAATTTCTTCAAGATTTACCTCAACAGTAGAAGTAAAAGTTTCTTCTGAAACATTAATAATAAGGCTTAAACCTTCCTTCCCCTTATATTCAGAAGTATCAATTACTAATACTTCTCCAGGGGTGAAAACTCTATTATAAGAAAGTTCTAATATATCATAAACACGCACATTTTCCTTAATGTAGCTTATAGCCTCATCACAGTCCATTTTTAACTCTTTGGTATTCATTGTATCGTTACCTTTGCATAGTTAGTCTTCTATAATAATTATAGTTTCTTTTTCATCAGTGATATGACTCATCTCAAGCAAATCATCTTTGATTTCATTTAAATTAACACTAACGACATCATTAACAAGATCTCCATTTAAATGCAAAGAAACTATTATTTCTTTTTCTCCAAATTCATCTTCAACCATAACATCTAGAACTTCTCCTGGAGCAAAAACTCTATTATATGACAGTTCCAAAGTATCTTCTTGTTTTACATTTAGTCTTACATATTCCAAAGCTTGATCTGGCTTTAAAACAATTTCTTCTCTCATGAACATCCCTTTATTAATTAAATTGATTTTGAATTTGGATATTTTTAATTTGTTTTTACAATTACATTAATAATTTTAATAAAATAAATATATACCTTATATCTATTATAATTTATCTAAAATTATCATTATTTAAATTCATTTTACTTAAAATATATAAAATTAACTTATTAAGATTAAGATAAAAAGTAATATTTTAGAAATCTAGTAAATCCTAAGAAAAATTAGAAAATATTAGAAAATAAGATTAAAAAAAATAAAAAAAATAAAAATAAAAAAAATAAAAAAACAGAAAAATAGAAAGATTACTCTCTAGAGCAAATGTCTATTTTTTTCTGCATTTAACCAAAGACTTCCTTTTCCATTTCTAATTATGTCACCAGTAAATTTGATATATTTACCATTGAATTGTTTTCCAGAAACGGTTGGATTAGAAACAATTTCTTCTTGATCAAAACCTTCAAGAAACATTGCCAATGTTCCATTAATAAGAATGTCTCCATTTAGCATTTGACCACCAGGAGAACGTGGAACATTACCATCAATTTGGATGAAACCTTTAGACATGTGAATACCTGCAAGGATATCACAATTACCCTTAACATGTATTTGTCCACCAGTTAAACATTCTCCTAATTGTTTTCCAGCATTTCCATGAACAGTAATGATTCCTCCAGTCATGCCTCTCCAATCACCGATGTAAGAAGCACCACAAAATTCTTTTACATTACCTGTAATTTCTAATTCTCCACCAGTCATTTCTCTGCCAACATAGCTTTCAGCATTACCATTGATAGTAATACTTCCACCAGACATTTCAGCACCACAATGGAGATCAACACTGCTATTGGCAACGATATGGCCATCGGTCATTTTGGAACCAATATATTTGACTCTGCCCAAGTCTCCATTAAGAGTCATTATAACTTCAGCAGGAGATTCAGCAGATCCTTCTACTTCAACATCAAAATAATCAGAAAGTGGGAATCTTGAATTTCCAATAGGCACCATATATTTATCAAAATCTGATTTTTCCCAGGTATAAACTTCATCAGGGATTAATTCATCAAATTCAAGTGCTATTGTAGAAGTCTTTTTTTGATTAAAAGTTATATTTTTCAAATTAAACACCTCTTAGCTATTTACCTGCTTGAACATTAACTTCTATTGGATTAGGTACGTAGTTATCAAATACAGGATAATTTTCGTATTTAACAGTATAATACTTATCAAATACTGGCATAATTTTTTCCATAAGTACTGCTTCTTTTTCTTCTAATCCTTTAACATTTGTCCAAATAGTCTGACTTTCTTTAGTAGAAACAACTTGTCCATCTTTAACCAAAATTTGTCCGTCTTTAACTGTTAAAGCTGCATTTCCAAATGCACGTTCAATAGCTTCATAATCATTAGATGGATCAATAGTATTAGGATTGATATCATAAACAGCTATGTCAGCTCTAGCTCCAACACCTAAATGACCCTTATCTTCAAATCCATAAGCTTTAGCTGGAGCAGCCCTTGAAATAGTAGCTATTTCATTGAAATCATATTCACGATCTAGTGTAGCTATTACTGATTTTCTTCCAACAGCTTTGTGAACCTCTCCATTTTCAATCATTTCCAATCTACGTTTATTACTCATTAACCAAGAAATCACTCTAGGATATCTTATGAAAGGACCAGCATTTGGACTGTCAGTAGTTAACATGATTTGCCATGGATTTTCAACCATCATGAACATTTCAAGTCCGATAGCCCATTGAACAGAGTGTACACTATTTCTTCCAGAGTAAATAAATGGAACAATTCCAGCTGCAGTTTCAAGTTCAATATCTTTATTAGCCCATTTGAGACCATTCAATTGATGAAGATCAAATTCCATTGGAGCATCTGCAGTCATAGTAGTAGTTTCATCTAAAGTAATTTGACCAACATCACAAGTGACGTAATCATTATTGTTAATGAATTTAGCTACATCTTCTGCACCAGATTCAAAATCTCTCCAGTTAGTTCCAGCATAAGAATGGTACTGGATGTGAGTCATATGAACAGTTTGATTTCTTACAGGAGAATTTTTAGCTACGTCTTTAACAATATCCATACTTTCAACAGTAGTTTCATAGTTGCCAGGATGGCCTAAATCATTTGGATGAAGGTGAATTGAATGAGGAAGTCCTAATTTTTCATTAGCTTCAGCTAATGCATGAATAACTTCACGAGAAGTTACATCCCAATAAGGAACAGGATCATCAACACCATGTACATTCATTCCCCAACCCCAAGCTTCACTACCACCAGGGTTTACAATTTTTACTCCATATCCTCTAGTAAGTCTTAACCACTTAGAAATTAAAGCAGCCAAATCATCAATATTATTCTCTTTAGCATATTCTAATACAAACCAGTTATTACCAAACAATGGTAATGCTGCAATATCAATATTAGGAATTGCTACAATTTCTTCGTGGGTATGTTTTGCCTCTAAAGGAGGCATAGCTGCTTCTATAACAGTTCCATATCCCATTCTAGAATATCTGTATCCAGTTGCAGGACAACTCGGAATAGAAAATCCAGTTTCTGCACGAGTAACGTCAGTTTTAGGAACTATTCCTTTTCTTGAATCTTCAGGCCTATATAATCTTCCTACAACCAATTTTGGTCCAGCAATGTGAGAATGAGGATCAACACCAGCAGCCATAACTATTTTATCAGTAACATCTAGTTCTTTAGCATTGGAAGAAACATTATCGACGATTTTTCCGTCTTTAAACATAACATCCTTTTTTTCACCATCAATGTTATTGGTAGGATCATAAACAGTACCATTTTTTAATATGTATTCCATTAGATCACCTATTTATGCTAGTTACTCATTTACTAGCTATTTTTTCCCCTTTAATTTTTTGAACTCTTTCATAAAGTTCTCTAACAATCCATTCGTCATCTCTACAAGTTTCAGGCTTATCAATAGCTTTTTTCATGTATATTGGAACTCCATCCATTCTATAACTAGTTCCAGCAACTTCTACACCAACGAATGAACCAGGTAATACAACATCTGCTAGCTCTGTAGAAGGTCCCCAGTGAATATCAATTTGAATTACAGGAATATTAGCTAAATGTCTGTTAGCTCCTCCAGGGAAGTGAGCTCCTGGATCAGCAGCTATTACCATGAAAACATCCACTTCTTCTCTTGTTAACAAATCGATAGTATTGGTTTCACCATTCATGTATCGTGGATAACCTCTTGAAAAGTCAACACCATATGGGAATCCCATCTCAAAAGACATGAAAATATTAAATCCATTAACATTAAAATGTCCTCTCATAGGAATCAAATTCCATTTAGAATATTTGTTTAAATCTTGAATCAACCTAATACCTGCGTCAATGTTTCTTTGTTTAGCTAAGGAGTGAGTTAATCCCAAACCGAAGAAAAGACAACCATATTCAGTAGTTTTCATAGCTTCTGCAAGTTCTTCAATAGTTTCTCTAGGAATTCCAGAAACTTTGTCCTCTTTAAGTTTTTTACCTCTTAAAACAGCTCTTAAAGCTGTGTAAAATTCATAATCCCCATTTGGATTGAATCCTACCCATATATCAGACATTTTTGCAGTATCTGTATATCTTGGATCCATGGTAACAATAGTTCTATCAAATCTACCTTTTTTTCTGAAGTATCCTCGAGGAAATGCAGCATATCTCGCCAAATGTCTTGGGTGAGAATTCATAGCATTACTTCCAGTATAAACAATCATATCCGCCCTATTTTTAACTTCTCCAAGTGTGTTTACAGGATATCCTGAATTTTGAACAGCCTGAAGAGAAGGTCCATGACAAATAGTAGCTTGATTATCTAAAACTGCACCTACATATTCTCCTAATTTAATACCTTGTTTCATGGTTTCAATTGAAGTTTCACTCCATCCATAAAACACTGGTCTTACAGAGTTAGCAATGAGTTCTGCAGCTTTGTCTAATGCAGTATCCCAGTCAGTTTCAACAAGCTCTCCTGCTTCATTACGAATCAAAGGCACTAATAATCTTTGATCCATATCTTCCATAATTTTACTTGCACCTAAACGACATGCATGCCTTACACCAACAACATGCTCATTTTTAACTAAATAGGTCAAATCATCACAATTACAACCACAAAAAGCACAAGTACAATTTTCGACTATTCTATCATAGTCTCTAATTGGTTCTTCATATGCCATATTCATATCTCCTATTTATTCTTCTGGCTTAGTTATGCCTACATTAATCCTTTTATCAGTTAAATGATTGATAGACTTTTCAGCATCCTTATCATACTTCATATAAACTTTCGCCATCAGATCTGCCATGAGTAATGGTTCCTCATCAGTTTTTTCAATGGTTGCATCAACCCCTTTGTAAGTTGGGTCGCAGCAGCAGTAAGTATCTGGACTTACAACAACATTGGCCCATGGACCTTTACAAATGAAAATTTGACCTTCATGAGGAGCATCTCTTGAGTGAGCAGTGAATACTACAACTTCGCCCCAATCAGTTTTTACTAAAGCAGTATCCCAATTTTTAACATCTAATCTTGCCATATCTCGTGGATCCATATATGCAGTACCTGAAACATGCCGATATTCATCTTTTAAAGTAGAACCTCTTTTTTTACATGCTCCTTGATAAATATCAGAACCAGTATTTAAAATGACTTTAAGTTTATCCCTTTTTATCGCCATAGGTTCGTCATATTTAACTACATTAGGAACAGCTGGTTTGTCAACATATGTCATAAACTAACACTCCTTATTCTAAAAATATGGCATCAACTGGACAGAACTTTTGACATGTTCCACACTTTTCACACTTATCATCACTGAAAAGTTTTATAACACCATTTTCAACCATCATTATTACTTCTTCTGTTCTAGATCCATGCCCACCAGCTACATCATCACTGATTGAAACATTAACTGGACATGCCACTACACATACACCACATCCAAGGCAGTTATCTTGAATTACTTTAAGTTCCATATAATCACCAAATCAATAATTAATTAATAGCTATTTAATTTTTTAAAGCTTCAAATTTCTCTATCCAAGACTTGGATTTTGTAGGAGTATAATCAACATCAGTAATCTGAACACTTATAGCATCAACAGGACATGCTCTTTCACATGCACCACAATGTATACAATATTCTTCCTGTTTCTCTGTATTATCAACAATAGTAGCTGGTCCAGCAGATTTAGGGAATGTTAAAGCATTACAAGGACAAACATCAATACAAGTACCACAAACAGTACATTTATCTTGATCAACGTCTAAAGTACCTTCAAATTGTTTTTTAACTTTAGCTGCATCAACTGGGCAAATTTCTTCACACCAACCACATTTTACACAAAGTTCATCATCAATAAATGAACTTCCAGTAGTTACTGCATCTTCTGGATCAATATCATAATCTCCATAAGAACAAGTTCTACAAGCAGCTTTAATTGCAGTTACAGGACAAGATTTCTTACAAATTAAACAATAAACACATTTATCCTTATCAATTACTATGTCTTCCTCTCCAGGAGTTCTGTTTACATCAATAGCATCAGCTGGACACATTTCATCGCATATTCCACAATGGTTACAAACATCTACATCTACTTCGATTTCACCAGTGACGAGATTAGGTCTCTCTGGCAGAAATCTAGCTATAGTAACTGCATCTCTAGGACAAGCAATTTCACATCTTTGACAATAAATACATGTATCATCATCAATTTCAGCTGATGAAATATATTTAGGATAAGCAGCAATTTCTGAAATAGGTTCATTATCTATAGTGAAATCTAAAGCATTTACTGGGCATATTCCACTACACATACCACAGAGAACACATTCATCTTCATCAATATTTATTTTAGATATATCTACTTCATCTCTTACAATTGGTCCAATATCTGCTACTGTAATAGCTTCTACTGGGCATGTTTTTTCACATATCCCACAACCAATACAAATATGATCTTTGAAAGATAAATTTCTTATTTCTTCTGCTGATCTTTTAATGTCAAAGCCTTCATCTTTAATGTCTTTCATATTCACGATCATTATTTACCTCCAAAATTTTTATAGAATTTGTTGGACATCCTTCTTCACATAAAAGACAGCCACAACAGTATATGGAGTTTATATGAGCTTTCAAGGAGTCTAAATTAACCGCCTTCATCAAGCACAAATCTACACACAATCCACAGCCAATGCAAGAATCTGCAATTTCCCCACAATATTTCTTTTTTTTACAAATTGAAACGATTTTGCGAGTTTTTTGCTCATCTTTAAACAAATAATGTGTCATTATTAAAAAATCTTTTGGACACAAGTTTGTTATGGTCTTAGCTACATCAATTGAATGCCAAGATAAGTTTCTACCATTAAGATAATGAGAAACAGTTGAGCGATCAATTTCAAGCTCATTTGCAATCATTTGCTGAGTAAAGCCATGTTTTTTCAGTTCAATTGCAGCTAAGTATTTAAGACCTGAAGCAATGTGACTTGGCATATTATTATCACCATGTGTATTATATACACATTTGATTCGTGATAATATAAAGATAACTAATAAAACAAAATAGAAATATTTATATATTAAAGTGTAGTTTAAACACTATAGCTAAGTTGTAAAGGTTTGATTATATCTGCATCTAAATAAATTAAAATCTTGTAAAATATCAAAATTAATCGTATATGTTGTTTTTTTTTATTATTATTATTATTTATTTTATTAATATTAATTTATTTTATTAATATTTATTTATTTTATTATTATTATTTAATTATAAAAAAAATTAAATTTTACAATTCATAAAAAAATCAAACATCAACTGTTAAAAGTTTTAGTATTGTCACTGTAAAAGGGTTTTCGCTTGTTGACTCCTTTTAAAAATATTTTCTCAAGTTCTTTTTGTGAAAATCCCCTTCTCAAAGGGCCAATTAAATCAATTAAATTATCATTTCTAAGTAAACAAGGTTTGATTTTGCCTTCAGGAGTTATTCTAAGCCGAGTACAGTTTTCACAAAATCTTGTATTATCCATTGGACGGACAACTTCTATCTCACCATCATCAATAAAATATTTTTTTCTATCCTGCATAAATTCTCTGGTTTTTATGTCAGTAGCTATTTTTTCTAAATCTTTTTCAAGTGGTCCCATATCAAAATGATATTCTTCAGAAAAAGAATTATCTTCACAGTTTTCTGATTTCATAAGCTCAATTAGCTGAAGTACTAAACCATTCTTTTTAGAAAATTCAAACATATTCGTTACTTCATCTTCATTAATTCCTTTCATAAGAACCATGTTAATTTTTACAGGATTTAAACCTACTTGAACAGCTTTTAAAATTCCTTCCTTAGCTTCATTTAGATAATTTTTTGANGTTATCTTTTCATAAGTTTTNGGTCTTAAAGTGTCAAAACTTACATTAACCCNATTTAANCCAGCTTTAAAAAGATTTTCCGCGTATTTTTTAAGAAAAATTCCNTTTGTAGTTATTGAAATATCTTTAAAATCAAGAGATGAAGTTTTTTCAATTATTTCCACGATATCNTCTCTTATAAGAGGTTCTCCACCTGAAAATCGAATCTTTTTAACTCCCATATCCTTAGCTAATTTTAAAATTTTAAAGATTTCATCAGATGTCATCTCCTCATTTGAAAGCATCATGCCATCATGATGACAATATAAACAATTAATATTGCATCTATTAGTTATAGACAACCTAAGTGAAATAATTGGGCGATTGAAACTATCTTTAAGTTTATTCATTTCTTATCACAATCTTTCCAAATCCTGTTTAAATGAACTTAATAAGAATATTATTTATTAT
>WRNS01000017.1 GCA_009776495.1 Methanobrevibacter sp.
TATAATGTTTAATTAGTTTTAAACTTATTATTAACTTAAAATATGTTTTATTTAAAATTTTAACAAATTTTTACAAAATAAAATTAAAATTTTGTAATTTTGATTACTTAAGTTTATATATAGCTTTGATAAATATAATTTTATTATTTGATTAATCATCAAAAAAAAATATTTATTTATTATAACTAAAAATTATATTATAATGTCATTTAGTATATTATAAAGTCATTTAATATTGTAATAAAATATCATTTATCTATACTATTAAATTTACAAGGGACCATAGGGTAGCTTGGTCGATCCTTTGGGCTTTGGGAGCCTGAGACTCCGGTTCGAATCCGGGTGGTCCCATTTAGCTTTCCCGCCTTAGCTCAATTTGGCAGAGCGTTGGACTGTAGATCCAAATGTTGCTGGTTCAAGTCCGGCAGGCGGGACTTTATTTTTTGATAAGTCATTAATAATAGTAATAAAATAATAATAAAAACTTCTATAAATAATAATTATAATTATAATAATAAAATTATAATAATAAACTTCGATAATATTCATAAAAAAAAACAAAAAATCAAAACAATACCAATATGATGTTTATTTCAAAGCTATTATTCACACAAGAGTTTAGTAAAAAAATAATAATATCTGGTATTTATCAATTTCCTCCAAATTAATTTGAATGTTCGCTATGATAATTTGAACTTTAAACTTTATAGAAACATTTATAAATAATAATATCTATACATCATTAATGAGGTAATTATCTGTTGTTTTTATAATAGCAATACTTATTCTAATCTTAATTATTGTATGTTGTTTATATTTTGTACTGCCCTGGTGGTGTAGGGGCTATCATGCGGGCCTGTCGAGCCCGCGACTCGGGTTCAAATCCCGGCCAGGGCGTTCAATATGTATATTACTTAAAATGTTTCATGTTCAATTACTTGATTGATTTGTTTAATTACTTGGTTGATTTAATAATTGTTTTGTGATTAATTAGTTAGATAGATTTGTTATAATTTCGATATTATTATTTATTGTAAATATTATAATTTGTTATAGATGATTTCCAATTCATATGATTTGCTTATTGATTTAGGGCCCGTAGCTCAGTCTGGCAGAGCGCTTGGCTTTTAACCAAGCGGCCGCGGGTTCAATTCCCGTCGGGCCCGTTCTGATTTTAAATAAATATTTCTAGCTGGAGGAATTTTGTGAAAAAGGATATTTTGGAGCATGAGCTTGTACCAACTCATGTTATTTTATCCGAATCTGATATAAAAAAGGTTTTTAAAGATTTAGATTTTGAACAAGAGCAACTACCTAAAATTAAAAGTGATGATCCTGTTGTTAAAGCTATTGATGCTAATAAAGGCGATATTTTAGAGATTATTAGAGAGAGCCCTACTGCAGGAAAGTTTGTTACTTATAGGTTGGTTGAAGATTGATTTTTTTTGTTTTTGACGTTTTATTTGAGTTCAATCAAAAGATTATTTAAATTAATTCATCAAAAAAGTTAATTCATAAAATATATACTTTTATTCAATGGTTTTTTTTATTTTAAAAGTTTTAAATTTTCCATAGGTGAAAATTCAAAGTGAAATTATTCATTAAAATTATTCATTAAAAATATTAAAAAAAAATTTGATAGTTTTTTGAAGTGTATTCTTATAATTTATTCACGATAATTTAGTTGATTTTGGAGGAAGTCCATGAAAGATAATACATGGGGATTGGTAGATGCGTTTTTTGATAAATATGAGTTAGTTGATCACCACATAAAATCGTATAATGACTTTGTTAATAATCGTATTCAAAACATCATCGATATAACTGAACCCATTACATTGGAACAGGGAAAGTATTCTCTTAAAACTGGTAAAGTGGAAATTCAAAAGCCTTTTACAAAGGAGGCTGATGGTTCTAAAAGTTTAATTTATCCAACCGAAGCAAGACTTAGGAATTTGACTTATTCTGCTCATATGTTTTTGGAAATGGCATTAAATTATGAAGAAGAAGAGAATGAACTGGAAAAGGTTTACATCGGTGAATTGCCTTTAATGCTCAAATCAGATATTTGTCATTTACATGGTCTTGATAAGGAAGAATTATCATCCAAAGGGGAAGATCCACAAGACCCTGGAGGATATTTTATTGTAAATGGCTCTGAAAGAGCTGTGGTAACAATGGAAGAAATTGCTCCAAACAAAATTATTCTTGAGCGATTAGGTGAAGTTCAAGACAGACGTGCTAAAGCTATTGTAACCTCTATTAAAAGTGGTTTCAGAGCTAGAATTTCTTTGGAATATAGGAAACCTCGTAAAAGTGGAGTATTTTTGAGAATATCTTTTCCTTATGTTCCTGGAGAGATTCCTTTAGTTGTTTTACTTAGAGCATTAGGTCTTTCTACTGATGAAGATATTATTACAGCTATTTCTGACGATTTTAATTTCCAAATGGTTATTGCTGATGATATGCAAGTTTCAGAACAAGCCTTAAAATTAGATTCAAAGGAAATGGAAGGGTTGTCAAAAGAAGAAAGAAATGAATATTTGACTAATTCAGCTATAAAATATATTGGAAATCGTGTAGCTAAAGGGATGACTGAAGAGTACCGTATTAAACGTGCTGAAGATGTCATTGATAGATATTTACTTCCTCACATGGGAATAGAATCTGATAAAAGAAAGAATAAAGCAATTTACTTGGCTGAAATGTGTGAAATGCTTCTTCAAGTAATTTTTGAAATGAGAGAACCTCATGATAAAGATCATTATACTAATAAAAGACTCCGTGTTTCTGGCGATTTGATGGAAGATTTGTTCAGAGTTGCTTTTACAAGTTTAACAAGAGACATGAGTTATCAACTTGAAAGAAGTATTTCTCGAGGAAAAGAACCATCAATAAGACAAGCAGTTCGTAGTGATGTTTTAACAGAAAATATTAAGCATGCTATTGCCACTGGTAATTGGGTTGGTGGAAGAGCTGGAGTAAGTCAATTACTAGATAGAACTAGTTATATGGGAACACTTTCACACTTAAGGCGAGTAGTTTCTCCATTAAGTAGAAGTCAACCTCATTTTGAAGCTAGAGATTTACATCCCACTCAATTTGGTAAAATATGTCCTAATGAAACTCCAGAAGGACCTAATTGTGGTTTAGTTAAAAATTTAGCTTTAATGTGTAAAATTTCAGAAGGTTCAGATACTACAGAAATTGAAAATGTTATTAGAGAAATGGGTATAATTGATTAATACTTTTTAAATTTTAAAAGAAAAATTATTATTATAAATTTATAATTATTATAATTATAAAATTTATTATTATTAATTATTATAATTATTATTATATTCAAAGTTATGGTCATTATTTACAATTATTATTAAAATTATTTTATTATTAGAGGAGTTTTGGTGATGAAAGCTAAAATTTACATTAATGGGGAGCTTATTGGTACTTGCAATGATCCTGATGATTTTGTTTGTGAAATGCGAGAGAAAAGACGTAGTGGAGAAGTTTCTGATGAGATGAATATTACTTATTATGATGAAACCAATGAAATTTATATATTTAATGATCCTGGTCGAGCAAGGAGACCTTTAATAATAGTTAAAGATGGTGTCCCTTTACTTGAAGAAAAACATATTTCTCAAATAGAAGATGGAGAATTAAAATGGGATGATCTTGTCGAAATTGGGATTATTGAGTATTTAGATGCTGAAGAAGAAGAGAATTCCTATATAGCTATGGGTTTAAATTATTTGAACGAAGATCATACTCATTTAGAAATTGATCCTTCTACAATGCTGGGAATTTGTGCAGGCATTATTCCTTTTTCTGATCATAACTCTTCTCCAAGAAACACTATGGAAGCGGGAATGACAAAACAAGCTCTAGGTCTTTATGTTTCAAATTATGCTCTTCGTACTGATACAAGGGCACACCTCTTACATCATCCTCAGATTCCGATTGTAAAAACACGTATAATTGATGCAACAAACTATGATAAACGTCCTTCTGGACAGAATTTTGTGGTAGCAGTCATGTCTTTTGAAGGATATAATATGGAAGATGCTTTAATTTTGAATAAATCTTCCCTTGAACGTGGAATGTCACGTTCTTCATTTTTTAGATCTTATGAAGCATCTGAAAGAAGATATCCTGGTGGTCAAGAAGATAAATTCGAAATTCCCGAAAAAGGAGTTAGAGGGTATCGTTCAGAAGAAGCTTACAGACATTTAGATGACGATGGTGTTGTTAATCCAGAATCTTATGTTGAATCTGGAGATGTGCTTATTGGAAAAACTTCTCCTCCACGTTTTTTAGAAGAGATTGATGAATTTGGAGCAGTAGCCGAAAGAAGAAGAGAAACTTCGGTTACAGTTAGACATGGTGAGAAGGGTATTGTTGATGCAGTTCTTCTTACAGAAACTGTCGAAGGAAGTAAATTAACTAAAATTCGAGTAAGAGATACAAGACAACCTGAATTTGGTGATAAATTTGCTTCAAGACATGGTCAAAAAGGGGTTGTAGGTCTTATATTATCTCAAGAAGATGCTCCATTTACAGAAGATGGTGTTGTTCCAGATTTAATTGTTAATCCTCATGCTATACCTTCTAGGATGTCTGTAGGGCAAGTTTTAGAAATGGTTTCAGGTAAAGCTGGGTGTATGATGGGAAACCGTGTAGATGGAACTCCGTTTAACGATGATTTAGAAGAGGAAATTAAACAACATCTTAGAGATAATGGATTTGAATCAGCAGGATGTGAATCTCTTTATAATGGAATAACGGGTGAGAGAATAGAAGCCGAAATATTTATGGGAGTAGCTTATTATCAAAAACTACACCATATGACTGCTGATAAAGTTTATGCTCGTTCAAGAGGACCTGTACAAGTACTTACAAGACAACCTACTGAAGGAAGGGCTCGTGAAGGTGGTTTAAGATTTGGAGAAATGGAAAGAGATTGTCTTATTGCTCACGGAGCTGCTCTTGCATTGAAAGAAAGACTTTTAGATGAGTCTGACAAGTATGAAGCTATTGTTTGCGGTGACTGTGGTATGGTTTCGGTTTATGATAGAATCAGAGATAAAAAATATTGCCCTATTTGTGGAGATGTTGATTCATACCCTGTAGAAATTTCTTATGCATTTAAATTATTACTCGATGAATTAAAAAGCTTATGTATATTCCCAAAATTAGTGCTTGAAGATAAAGCTTGAATAAACAGATTTGAACTTTAAAATAAATTAAAACTATTTAAATTAAAATTAAAACAAATTAAATTTAAATTAAAACAGATTCAATAAAAATTATAATAATATATTCTATCTATGAATTTTTAGGGACAAAAATGGAAGGAGCAAATATTTTGAAAGGAATTATAAAACAGATTTCTCAAATTAATTTTGGTTTAATGTCACCAGAAGATATAAGAAAGATGTCTGTAACGAAAATTGAAACTCCAGATACCTATGATGAAGATGGTTATCCAATTGAAAATGGATTGATGGATCCTCATTTAGGAGTTATAGACCCGAGTTTAAGATGTAGAGCATGTGGTTCTAAAGGAGGGGATTGTCAAGGACATTTTGGTAGTATTAACTTAGCTAGACCGGTTATTCATGTTGGCTTTGGTGACACTATTCACAAAATTTTACGATCTACATGTAATTCATGTGGACGCATTCTTTTAAACAATATTGAAATTGAAGAATATAAGGAAAAAATTGCAACTTTAATGAAAAATGAGGATAGCTTAAATGATCTTATAAAAGAAGTGTATAATGTAGCTCGCAGAGATAAATGTCCTCATTGTGAAGAGGAACAAGAAGATATTAAAATTGATAAACCAATTTCGATTATTGAAGGGGATTATAAATTAACACCTAGTGAAGTTAGAGAAAAATTAGAAAAAATTACAGACGATGACTCATTAATTTTAGGAGTTAATCCTAAAGTGGCACGACCTGAATGGATGGTTTTAACTGTTTTACCTGTTCCTCCTGTTACTGTAAGACCTTCAATTACTTTAGAAACTGGGGAAAGATCTGAGGATGATTTAACTCATAAACTTGTAGATATCCTTCGTATTAACCAGCGATTAATTGAAAATATGGAAGCTGGAGCTCCTCAACTTATTGTAGAAGATCTTTGGGAACTATTACAATACCATGTTACTACTTACTTTGATAATGAAGCATCTGGTGTTCCTCCAGCAAGACATAGATCAGGAAGGCCACTTAAGACTTTAGCTCAAAGACTTAAAGGAAAAGAAGGGCGTTTCAGGAGTAACCTTTCTGGAAAAAGGGTTAATTTCTCTGCACGTACTGTTATTTCTCCAGATCCAAATATTAGTATTAATGAAGTCGGTGTTCCTGAGATGATAGCTAAAGAGGTTACAGTCCCTGTCCATGTAAATGAATGGAACATAGATGAGATTCGAGAATATATTAAAAATGGATCCGATGTTCATCCAGGTGCAAACTATGTTATACGATTAGATGGAAGAAAAATTAGAGTTTATGATGAAACTAAAGAGGCAATTTTAGAAAAGTTAGAGCCAGGTTATATTGTTGAAAGGCACTTAAAAGATGGGGATATCGTACTCTTCAACCGTCAACCATCACTTCATAGGATGTCAATGATGGCTCATGAAGTTAAAGTTCTTCCTTATAAAACTTTTAGACTTAATTTATGTGTTTGCCCTCCTTATAACGCAGATTTTGATGGGGATGAAATGAATATGCATATATTTCAGACTGATGAATCTAGGGCAGAAGCAAAATCTTTAATGAGGGTTCAAGAGCATATCCTCTCTCCAAGATTTGGAGGCCCTATCATTGGAGCTATACATGACCATATTTCTGGAGGATATCTTTTAACTAGGAAAGAATCAATATTCACAGAAGAACAGGCTTTCCAAATATTAAGAAAAGCTAAAATTAAGTTACCTAAACGAAAAAAAAAGGATTGGACTGGAAAAGAGCTTTTCAGTTTACTTCTCCCCGAAAAACTTAATGTAGTATATAAAGGAGAAATATGCAGGAAATGTGATGAATGTAAGTTTAAAGATTGTGAATTTGATGCTTATGTTGTTATTGAAGAAGGTAGTCTTCAAACAGGTGCTGTTGATGAGAAAGCATTTGGTTCATTTTCAGGAAAAATATTGGATCAAATCATGAAAGAGTATGGTTCAGATGAAGCTAGGAAGTTTTTAGATTCTGCAACAAATTTAGCTATTTCGGGAATTATGAAAGCAGGAATTACTACTAGTACTAATGATGAAGAAATCCCTGAAGAGGCTAAACAGAGAATCGAAGCACATCTTGATACTGCGGAAAAAAGAGTGGATCAACTTGTTGAAGCTTATGAAAATGATGAATTAGAAGCATTGCCTGGAAGAAGTTTAGAAGAAACACTAGAAATGAAAATCATGCAAGTTCTTGGTGAGGCCAGGGATAAATCTGGGGAAATAGCTGAAAGTTATTTTGGAATGGATAATCATTCTGTTATAATGGCAACTACTGGTGCAAGAGCTTCTATGCTTAACCTCACTCAGATTACAGCTTGTGTTGGTCAACAATCCGTTCGTGGTGGGAGAATTGACAGAGGATATATTGAAAGAACATTACCTCACTTTAGAAAAAATGAATTAGGAGCTAAAGCTCGTGGTTTTGTACATTCTTCTTATAAAGAAGGGTTAGACCCAATAGAGTTCTTTTTCCATGCAATGGGTGGAAGAGAAGGGCTTGTTGATACTGCTATTCGTACAGCTCAAAGTGGTTATATGCAAAGACGTCTTGTTAATGCATTACAAGATTTAAATGTAAAAGAAAATGGTTTAGTTACTGATAACAGGGGAATGATTATCCAAACCATGTTTGGTGAAGATGGTGTAGATCCTGCTAAAAGTGACTATGGTAAAGCTGCTGATTTGGATAAAATCATTGATGAAATGAGGATTAAGAAATAGCTATGGTTGTGGTTTTTATGGATGAAATTGATATAAAAATTATTGAAAAGGTTGAACGATTAGCTAAAAAGAAAAAAGCAGAATTTCCTGAAAGTTATATTCATGACATAGCTGATGCGTATATTCGACGCGAATTAACTGAAACTGAGTTAGAAAAACTTGTTGTTAAAGTTAGAAATGCCTATGATCGAGCTAAAGTTGAAGCTGGGGAGGCAGTAGGTACAGTAGCTGCTCAATCTGTAGGGGAACCAGGTACTCAGATGACCATGCGTACCTTTCACTATGCAGGGGTTGCTGAGTTAAACGTTACATTAGGATTGCCTAGACTTATTGAGATTGTTGATGCAAGAAAAAAGATTTCCACACCAACTATGGCTATTTATTTTGAAGAAGACAAAAAAGATGATGAAATATTTGTTAAAAAGATAGCTAATTTTATTGGTAAAAGCACGGTTAATGATGTTCTTAAGGATTTTTATATTAACTATGCAGAAATGAAAATTGAGGCTACTCTTGATGAGAAAAAAATTGAGGATAAAATTCTAGACTTTAAAGATATTATAGCAAATATTGAAAAAGCTTTTAAAAGAGTAAATATAAAAGATAATCTACTAAGTTTTGAACCAGCAAAACAAAGTATAAGAGAGCTTAGACTTCTCGCTGATAAAGTTCGAGATTTACAGGTTAGTGGTGTTAAAAACATCGGAAAAGTCATTATTAGAAAAGAAGATGAGTGGATTATTCATACTGAAGGTTCAAATCTTGGTGCAGTTCTTAAAATAGAGGGTATTAACAAGGTTAAAACCTCAACTAACGATATTTATGAAATAGAAACCGTTTTAGGTATTGAAGCAGCTCGAAATGCTATAATAAATGAAGCCCTTCGTACTCTTGATGAACAAGGGCTTACTGTTGATGTGCGTCATATAATGCTTGTTGCTGATATGATGACTGCTGATGGAACTGTTAGATCCATTGGAAGACATGGTATTAGTGGTGAAAAATCAAGTGTTCTTGCTCGTGCAGCTTTTGAAGAAACTGGTAAACATCTTCTTCGTGCTAGTATTAGAGGAGAAGTTGATAATTTAACTGGTATAATTGAAAATATTATTATTGGACAACCTATACCTCTTGGTACAGGCTCTGTTGGCGTTGTAATGAAACCAAATAAACAAAAAGGAGGCAGATGATGGATATAGATAGAGGAATTAGAGTTGCTGTTGACACAGGTGATGTCACTTTAGGCTCTGAAAAAGCGATTCAATCTTTGAAACTAGGTAAGGGTCAGTTAGTAATAGTAGCTGAAAATAGTCCTAAAAACATATTAGAAGATGTTGAATATTATAGTAAACTTTCAGATATCCCGTCTTATACTTATAAAGGGACAAGTGTAGAATTGGGATCTGTCTGTGGTAAACCTTTTACTGTGGCTACTTTAGTCATAAATAATCCAGGAGATTCTACTATATTAGAAACAATGGGGTAGATTTTTTGTCTATTAAATTTAATGCAAATGAAATTCGATATATAGCTCTTTTTGAGAGTATGACTGGTGCAATGGTTAAAGATTGTATAATAGATGAAGAAAATGGTAAAGTTACCTTTGTTGTTAAAAATGGAGATATGGGATTAGCTATTGGTAAAAAAGGAGCCACTGTTACCAAAGTCCAAAAAGCTGTTGACAAGGGTGTTGAAATTATTGAACACTCTGTAGATAGCACTGAATTTATAACAAACCTTATGGCTCCCGCAAAGGTTAACAGTATTAAGGTGCTTCAAAAAGAAAATAAGGAAAAAATAGCTACTGTGGTTGCTGATACAACCAACAAAAAAATAGCTATTGGTAAAAACGGCCATAATATTGAAAGAGCCAAATTATTAGCTAAACGACAGCATAATATAAGTAATATAATTTTAAAATGAATTATGATTTAGTTATTTTCTGATTTTCTAATTTATTAGGTTTTTATTTAAAAATTTTTTTATTACTAATA
>WRNS01000018.1 GCA_009776495.1 Methanobrevibacter sp.
GTTGTAAGGCAAAAAAAGGAATATCGCCGTGCAGATGGTTTACGTGTTAAATTTGAAGATAATGCTGCAGTTATTATTACTCCTGAAGGTGTTTTAAAAGGGTCTGAAGTAAGAGGTCCTGTTGCTAAGGAAGCTGCAGATAGATGGCCTAGTGTAGGAAGTTCTGCAAGCATTTTAATTTAAAGGTGATTATATGTCAAAACAACCAAGAAAACAAAGAAAAACTCTGTACAATGCACCTTTACACGCACGCCGTAAGATTATGGGTGTAAACTTAAGTAAAGATTTAAAAAACGAATATGGTAGGAGATCTTTACCAATTAAAAAAGGAGATAAAGTTCGAGTTGTTCGAGGGGAATTCACTGATCATGAAGGAAAAGTTGAAAGTATTGACCCTAAAAAGTACAAAGTAATTGTTGAAGGTGTTACTCTTTCTAAAACTGATGGAAGTTCAGTTTTTTTACCAATTCACCCTTCNAACTTAATGATAATTGAAGCTGATTTAAAAGATGATAAAAGATATAANATAATTGAAAGGGAGGAATAAAATGGCAAAAATGGGTTCAAGAAAACATTTAAAAAGGTATAAAGCGCCAAAAAATTGGCCTATTCATCCAAAAGAAGATAAATGGACAGTAAAACCTGCNCCAGGACCACATGCTATAGAAAAATCTTTATCGTTATTGATTGTTGTTCGTGATATTTTAGGATTAGCCGATAATTCAAGAGAAGCCAAAAAAATTATTAAAACTGGAAAAATTTTGGTCGATGGTAGAGCTAGAAAAGACTACAAGTTTCCAGTAGGTTTTATGGATGTTCTTCAAATTCCAAAAACTGAAGAAGCATATAGAATTCTTCCTGATTTAAAAGGTAGATTAATTACTCACTCCATTCCTCAAGAAAATGTTAATTTTAAGTTATGTAAAATTACCAACAAAACTACTATTAAAGATGGTAAAACGCAGTTAAATCTTCATGATGGTAGAAATATTATAGTTGGTGATGATTTTTCTGTTGGAGATATTATACATTTAGAAGTTCCTAATCAAGAGATAAATGAAGCATTCAAATTTGAGGAAGGGGCTATGGTACTTGTAACTGGTGGTAAACATATTGGGGAAATAGGAAATATTAAAGAAATTAATATTAATTATTCTTCTAAACCTAACACAGTTGTTATTGAAAATGATAAAAAAGATAGTTTCATCACTTTAAAAGATTATACTTTTGTTATCGGAAAAGATGAACCTGCAATTTCACTTCCTGGAGGTAAATAGATGAATCCAATGGAACAAGTTGTGATAGCTAAAGCTACTTTAAATATTGGTGTGGGAGAGTCTGGTGAAAGATTATCTCGTGCTATTAATCTTTTATCCGAGTTAACTGATCAAAAACCTGTTAAAACCTTTTCCAAAGTTACAAATCCTGAGTTTGGTATTAGAAAATATCAACCTATGGCTTGTAAAGTCACTCTTCGCGGTGAAAAAGCTAATAAAGCTATTAAAATGGTTTTAGATGGGATTGGAAATAATTTAAAAGAAAAACAATTCGATGTACATGGTAATGTTTCATTTGGAATTGAGGAGCACATTGATATTCCTGGAATAAAATATGATCCAGATATTGGGATATTTGGAATGAATGTTTCTGTTACTTTTGAAAAACCAGGATATAGAATTAAAAAAAGAAAAATTCAAAAAAAGAAGATTCCTAAAAGGCATATGGTAAAAAAAGAAGAGACTATGAAATATATGGAAGATAATTTTCAAGTCAAAATAGAATAGGTGATATGTTGCCAAGAAAATATGGAAAAGCATCCAAAAAATGTAGTCGATGTGGGGATCATTCTGCTATGATTAGTCGCTATGGACTCATGTTATGTAGGCAATGTTTTAGAGAAATTGCCCCTAAAATTGGATTTAAAAAATATAATTGAGGTGTTTTATTTGACTCTTATGGATCCTCTTGCAAATGCTCTAACTAATATAAGAAATAATGAACTTCAAGTTAATGAAAATTGTTCTATTTCACCAGCTTCAAGATTAATCGGGCAAGTTTTGAGCACAATGCAGAAAGAGAATTATATTGGCGAATTTGAATACATTGATGATGATAAGGCCGGAAAATTTGAAGTTGAATTAGAGGGTAACATCAATCAATGTGGGGTTATTAAACCTCGGCATTCAGTCAAAAAAGATGAATTTGAAAAATTTGAAAAAAGATATTTACCAGCAAAAAATTTTGGTATTTTAATCGTAACCACTCCAGAGGGAATCATGACTCATAAGGAAGCTAAAGAAAAAGGAATTGGTGGACGATTGCTGGCTTATATGTATTAGGTGATAAAAATGGTTTTAACTGCTGTTATTACAGAAGAAATAACTATACCTGAAAGTGTAGAACTTACCATTGGTGATGAGCTTATTGTTAAAGGTCCTCAAGGAGAAACCTCTAGAAAATTCTCATATCCTAATATATCCATGAAAAAAGAAAGTGATAAAGTAATTTTAGAAACAAAATTCCCTAAAAAGAAAGACAAATCCATGATTGGAACAACTCGTTCTCATATAAATAATATGATAATTGGAGTTACAGATGGTTTCACATATAATATGAAAATTGTCTTTGCTCACTTTCCAATGACTGTTAAAGTTAGTGGAGATAAGGTTACTATAGAAAACTTCCTAGGTGAACGAAATCCAAGAACAGCAAACATTGTAGGTAGTGCTAAAGTTCAAGTTAAAGGTGATGAAGTTACAGTCACCGGTATCAATAAGGAAGAGGTTGGTCAAACTATGGCCAATTTAGAACAAGCTACAAAAATTAAAGGAAGAGATCCTAGAGTGTTTCAAGACGGAATTTACTTAGTAAGTAAAGGATAAATGGTCTTTTTAATGTTGGGTGATTCAATGAAAAAGAAATTTAAAAGGCAAGAATACGCCACATATAAAAAACTTGGAATAAAATGGAGACGCCCTAAAGGGAAAACCAGTAAAATGAGAAGATACGAATCTGGTAAACCTGCTATGCCTTCAATTGGTTATGGTTCTCCTAAATCTACTAGAGGACTCCATCCTTCTGGTTATAAAGATATTCTTGTTCGAAATATGTCAGAATTAGAAAATTTAGATCCAAGTACAGAAGCTGCAAGGATAACTGCTTCAATTGGTAAAAAAAAGAAGGAAATGATGTTAGTTAAGGCATCTGAATTAGGTATTAAAATATTGAATAAATAATTATAATTTGGAAAATAATTTTTATTTAATTATTGAACTTTCAATGATTATCATGAAATAATTAATTTATATTTGTTTAAAAAGAATAATATAATTTATCATGGAATATTGGCGTAATATTTACGAGATATTAGTTTATAATTGAAAATTATCGAATTTTATAAAATTAACTGGAAATGGAGGTTTATAATGAATCTTACTACTCAAAGAAGATTAGCTGCAAGTATTCTCAAAGTAGGGATCAATCGAGTTTGGATAGATCCTGAAAAAAATGAAGATGTTTCAAGGGCTATTACAAGAGAAGGTGTAAAGCAGCTTATAAATCAAAATGCTATAAAAGCTAAACCTCAGAAAGGTATAAGTAGCTATAGATCAAAAAAATTAAAAGAACAAAAGAAAAAAGGAAAGAGAAAAGGTAGAGGAAGCATAAAAGGGGCAAAAGGTGCTAGAACTCCTAAAAAGAAAGTTTGGATGAGTACTATTAGAGCTTTAAGGCGTGACCTCAAAAATATGCGTGAATCAGATGAAATTGATGCTACTACCTATCGAAAATTATATAATATGGCTAAAGGTGGCGCCTTTAGAAGTAAATCTTACATGAAAACATATGCCAGGGATCATGATTTGATTAAATAGGAGGAATAATTTTGGCACATGGATCAAAATATAAAGTAGCCTTCAGACGAAGAAGAGAAGGTAAAACTGACTATAACGCAAGATATAAATTAGTAGATTTAGATAAAAATCGTTTAGCTGTCAGAATTTCTAATGCTAACGTTATTGTTCAAATAATTAAAATTGGAAAAAATGGGGATGAAACCATTGTTTCTGCACACACAAAGGAATTACAAAAAATNGGTTGGCTAGGTGGAAGTAAAAATACTAGTGCAGCATATTTAACTGGATATCTCTGTGGGAAAAAAGCATTAGCTAAAGGTNTAAATTCTGCTGTTTTAGACATTGGNCTTAAACCATCTGTTAAAGGTTCTAAAGTTTTTGCTACTCTTAAAGGAGCAATTGATGCNGGATTNGAAGTTCCTCATGGGGATTCTATCATTCCTGGTGAAGACCGTATTTCTGGTGAACACATTGCAGAATATGCTAAATTGTTAAGTGAAGATGATATTAAAAAAAGATTTTCTCAATATTTACAAAGAGGACTTCAACCTGTAGATTTACCTAATCATTTTGAGGATATTAAGAATAAAATTGATAGTGAGGCATAACTATGAGTTTTGATATGGAGGAATGGGAACCTAAAACTAAAATGGGGAGAATGGTTAAAGAAGGAACCATCACAGATATTGATGAAATCTTTGAAAAAGGTCTTCCAATAATGGAGTTAGAAATAATAGATGCTTTACTCCCTGAGTTAGATGAAGAAGTAATGGATGTAAACCTCGTTCAAAGAATGCACAAATCTGGAAGAAAAGTTAATTTCAGAGTTATTGTTGCGGTTGGTAACAAAAATGGATATGTTGGATTAGGACAAGGTAAAGCTAGAGAAGTTGGCCCAGCTATTCGAAAAGCTGTAGATGATGCAAAATATAATATCATTAAGGTTAGAAGAGGCTGTGGAGATTGGGGTTGTGTCTGTGGAAGAGAACATACTGTTCCATTTAAAGTGAATGGTAAAACAGGTAGTGTAACAGTTACATTAATGCCAGCTCCAGCAGGTGTAGGCTTAGCTGTAGGAAACGTAGGAAAAACTATAATGAAACTTGCAGGAATTAATGATGTATGGTCTAAAACAAGTGGACAAACTCAAACTACAGTTAACTTTGCAAATGCTACTTTTGAAGCTTTAAAAGAATTGAGTAAAGTTAAAGCAAGTGAAAAAGATCTTAAGAGTATGGGAGTATACTCTAAATAATATTTTGGTGATTTAATGTTTTTGGTTATTAGAGTTAGAGGTACAACTGGTGTCAATCGTGACATAGCTGATACTTTAAAAATGTTAAGACTCCATAGAATTAACCACGCTGTTTTAGTTGAAGATAATCCAAGTTATATGGGAATGCTTCAAAAAGCTAAGGATTATATAACTTGGGGAGAAGTTACAAGTGAAACTTTAACAGAAATAATTTCTAAAAGAGGAGAATTTATTGGAGGAATAAAAGTTACTGATGAAATTTTAGCTGATTTAACTGAAAATACAGGTTATTCTTCCATTGAAGAGTTAGCTAATTCTTTGATTAATGGGAATGTTATAGCTTCAGATTTAGATATGAAGCCTGTTTTCCGCTTACATCCTCCAAGAAAAGGTTATGAAGGTATTAGACTTTCAATCAATGAAGGGGGATCTTTAGGTTACCGTGGAAAACTTATTAATGATCTCGCAGTTAAGATGACGTAGTCATATTAATCTTATTTAGGTGAATGATATGAGAAGAAAAAAACGTAAAATTAATAAAATGAGAGGGACACGATCTATTGGTGGAGGATGTTCTAAAAAAAGACGAGGTGCCGGACACAAAGGAGGTCGAGGCAACGCTGGGCTTTCTAAACATCATTGGACATGGACTGTTAAATTCGATCCAGATCATTTTGGAAAACACGGATTTAAAAGACCACCAAAAAAAATTAATAAGGTTTACCCAGTTAATTTAAGTTATTTGAATGATAAGGCTGAGCAGCTTATAGATAAAGGAGTAGCTACTATTGAAGGAGATTCTATAGTTATCGATGTCACTGAACTTGGTTATAATAAAGTTCTTGGTGGTGGAAAGCTTTTGAAATCTTTTACTATTAAATCTCCAATGTTTTCTGCATCTGCTGAGAATAAAATTCAAGAAGCTGGAGGAGAAGCTATAAAAATATAGCTAATCAATACATTAGTTTTACTAAAAAGTCTGAGGAATAAAATGATTTTACAACATCTCAAACCATTGTTTGCTATTTTGCCTCAAGTAAAGCCCCCTATACATCGGCAAGATTTCAGAGAAAAACTTAAATGGACAGCCATTGTTTTGGTATTATACTTTTTTTTAACTATTATACCTTTATATGGTTTACATCCCCAATCAATTGATCAATTTGCTCAACTAAGAGCTGTTATGGCAGGGAATTTCGGTTCAATTCTAACATTAGGTATTGGTCCTATCGTAACCTCATCTATTGTTCTTCAACTTCTTGTTGGAGCAAAAATTTTAAAGTTAGACCTTTCAAAACATGAAGATAAAGCTCTTTTTCAGGGTACTCAAAAAGTTTTAGCTATTCTCATGACTATTTTTGAAGCTGGTGTATTGGTATTTACTGGAAGTTTAATACCTATTGATTCTTCCTTTTTATGGATTCTAATGCTTCAATTGATTATTGGTGCTATTTTAATCTTATTTTTAGATGAAGTTGTTTCTAAATGGGGTTTTGGTAGTGGTGTAGGTCTATTTATCGCAGCAGGAGTTGCTCAAACTATTATTGTAGGAGCATTTAATTTCATGCCCAACCCAGCACAACCAGGAATGTTTTCTGGAATGATTCCATCATTTATTCAATCCCTTGTAACCGGGTCTCCTAACCTCACTATACTTGCTCCTCTAGCAGCTACCATTGCAGTGTTTTTAGTAGCTGTATATGGAGAGAGTATGCGAGTCGAAATACCAATTTCTCATGGACAGGTTAAAAGACATGGGAGAATAAGAGGTTCAGTAGGAAAGTATCCATTGAAATTTATTTATGCAAGTAATATGCCAGTTATTTTAACAAGTGCATTACTTGTAAATGTTTCGTTAATTGCAAGTGTTTTTCAAAGGATTGGTATACCTATATTGGGTCAAGTTGAACAAGGTAGAGCAATAAGTGGTTTAGCTTATATGTTAACCACTCCAAGTCTAAGCCAAATATTAACGAATCCTATTAAAGTTTTGGTATATGCTATCTTCTTCATTGCCTTCTGTATTCTTTTCGCATGGTTATGGGTAGAAATGTCAGGTTTAAGTGCAAAAGAAGTGTCAAAACAGCTTTATAGCTCTGGAATACAGATTCCTGGTTTTAGAAGCAGTAAACAGCAACTTGATAAGATAATGAAAAAATATATTCCAGCTTTAACAGTTCTCGGTGGGGTCTTTGTAGGTCTATTGGCTTTTGGTGCTGATTTAACTTCAGCTCTTGGTGGAGGTACAGGAGTACTTCTTACTGTTGGTATTATTTACAAACTTTATGAGGAAATGGCTCAAGAACAACTGATGGATATGCATCCAATGCTTAGAAAATTCTTAGGAGATTAAAATACAGTTTAAATTTTTATTTAATAGAAAAATTTAAATATTTTTTTTATTCTTTTTTAAATAATTAAATAATATTTAATAAATGATTTAGACATATTAAAAATTAATAGATAAATAAAATATTTAATTTAAACTAGAGGGATAATTTGAAATTAATAGTCATGACTGGAATACCAGGATCTGGAAGTACAACAGTCTTAAAAAAAGCCTTAAAGAAAATCGATTATCTTCATTTAAACTATGGAGATATGATGATTAAAATAGCTAAAGAAAAAAAAGCTGCAGAAGATAGAGATGAAATGAGAAAACTATCTCCTGATATTCAAAAAGATATTCAAAAAGATGCAGCTAAGGCAATAAAAAAACAATCTGAATCTGACAATGTTATTGTGGATACACATTGTACCATTAGAACTCCATCTGGTTATTTGCCAGGACTTCCTAAATGGGTTCTTGAAGAATTAAATCCCGATGCTTTTATTTTAGTTGAAGCTGATCCTGATGAAATATTGATAAGAAGGATTTCTGATGAAACAAGAACAAGAGATGCAGAAAGAGTGAGTGGAATTGCATTGCATCAAGAGATGAATAGAGCAGCAGCTATGTCTTATGCAGCTATAACTGGAGCTACTGTTCAAATATTAGAAAATCACGATAATCAATTAGATGAAATAGTTGCTAAGATGCTTGAAACATTAAATTTTTAATAGTTAAAGATTTTATAAATAAATATAGGGTATTGTCAATTTATCATAATAGTTTAGGACTTACATTTTATTCATTATTTATATATAGATATAATTTTAAAAGAGGAAAAAAATGGTATTAGATATAATTTTTGATGGATTAAATTGGATTTTTGGACCAATAATAGCTTTAGATCCTAATCCTCAAAATCCGTTACTAACAATCTTTCTTATATCAACAATTATAGCTTTTGTCACATCTCTTGCTAATAAGTTAATGGTTGATCAGGACGAAATGGAAGCTTTACAGAAAGAAATGAAAGAATTTCAAAATGAGATGAAAGAAGCTCAAACCAGTGGAGATTCTAAGGCATTAGCTAAAGTTCAAGCTAAACAAAAAGATTTCATGTCTAAACAAAGTAAAATGATGAAAAATCAGTTTAAACCAATGATAATTACATTCGTTCCCATTATACTGGTATTTTGGTGGATGAGGGAAGCAGTTTCTCAAGTCATTGTATCTCTCCCTCCATTTGCTTACTATGTTTTATTAACTCCGATTTGGCATATGTTTTATGGTCCACCATCTACAAGTATTCCTTATGCTGTGGGTTGGTTAGGATGGTATATATTATGTACATTTGCAATGTCTCAAATTATTAGAAAGTTCATGGGATTCAAGACAGGTTTCTAATCATGAGATTTAGACAGGTTTTAGTTTACTAAAAAATTTTTATATTACTATAATTTAACCCATGTTTCTTTAATTAATATAGATTCATAGTCATTAACTGATTATTGCTTATTAATTTAATTATTTTTTAAAAAAAAGAAATAAAAATAAAATTAAAAAATAAAATTAAAATCAAAATTAAAATTTAAATTAAAATTAAATTAAAGTTATATTAAAATCAAAATTAAAATTAAAATTAAAATTTAAATTAAAATTAAATTAAAGTTATATTAAAATCAAAATTTAAATTTAAATTAAAATTAAATGATAACAATAATAATAATATTCAACCTCTGATTTAATCATTCGCTATTAATTTACATGAAAAGTTTAAATATATAAATAATTTAATTACTAAATTAGGTGGAAAAATGCCAGAATTAAGATATAGATCTAGATCATATAGAAGAATTCACAGAAAAACCCCAGGCAGTAAAACTGTTTTAAGATATAAAAAGAAAAAACCAAGTAAACATGTTTGTGCTGAATGTGGTCAATTATTACATGGTGTTCCAAGAGGAAGACCATATGAAATAAGAAAATTATCAAAAACGAAAAAAAGACCTAACAGACCTTTTGGAGGATATTTATGCTCTAAATGTGCTCGTATTCATTTTAAATCTGAGGCAAGGTCATCATGATTATAACCATCGGTGGTTTAGCAGGTAGTGGAACAACTACTGCTGCTGAAGTATTATCCAAAAAATTAGATATTCCATTTGTTTCTGCAGGAAGTACTTTTAGAGAAATGGCTTCAGAACGTGGAATGACTATCTTTGAATTGAGTAAATTTGCTGAAAATAATACTGACATCGACATAGAAGTAGATAAAAGACAAGCTGATTTAGCTAAAGGTTCAGAAAATCTCATAGTAGAAGGAAGACTTTCTGCATATTTTGTTGAAGCAGATTTAAAAATTTGGATGATTGCACCATTAGAGGTAAGAGCTAAAAGAATCTGTTATAGAGAATCTAAATCAATAGAATTAGCTATAAGAGAGACGAAATTACGT
>WRNS01000019.1 GCA_009776495.1 Methanobrevibacter sp.
AAACAATTTTCTTTAAAAATTTTTAAATGAAAAATTATAATAATCTATAAATAAAACTTAAAATAAGGTATTAAAAATTATTATAAAAAACTATAAATTATTGTTAAATTTTCAATAATAAATAATTTATAACACTTAAAAATCTTTTATCTCATTTTTTATAAATTATAATAATTAAAATTTTAAATTATAGGTTTTTAACATATCAAATCAATTTCGTGATTATTTATGGGTTTTAAAGAGAATATTACACAAGTAAGAGAAAATGTTTGGGAAATTCCAAGTAGCTATAAAAAAGAAATGAGAGTCCCAGGAAGATTATATCTTGAGGAAGAGTCCTTAGCTAATTTAGAAAAAGGTGCCTTTGAGCAAGTAGCTAATGTTGCATGTCTTCCAGGAATTCAAAAATTTTCAATAGGTTTGCCAGATATTCATTTTGGTTATGGATTTCCGATTGGAGGGGTAGGAGCTTTTAGTGCACGTACTGGTGTAGTTAGTCCTGGTGGTGTTGGTTTTGATATTAACTGCGGAGTTCGAATGATTAGAACCAATTTAACTGAAAAGGACATTCGCCCTAAAATGAAAGAAATCGTGGATAAGCTATTTGTTAATATTCCTTCTGGAGTTGGAAGTAAAGGAAAGCTACGCTTGAAAAAAGACGAAATTGATGATGTTTTAAAGTTTGGTGCAGAATGGGCTGTAGAGCGTGAGTATGGAATGAAAGAAGATCTCCAGTTTTTGGAAGAAAATGGGCGAATGTTAGATGCAAATCCATCTGAAGTAAGTGAAAAAGCAAAGAAAAGAGGAATACCTCAACTTGGATCTCTTGGTTCAGGAAACCACTTTTTAGAAGTTCAAAAAATAGATGAAATATTCAATGAAGAAGTAGCTAAAACATTTAACCTTGAAAAAGACACTATCACAATCATGGTTCACAGTGGTTCAAGAGGATGTGGTCATCAAGTATGTTCTGATTATCTTAGAGTGATGGATAAAGCTTATAAAAGACACAATGTTAATATTCCAGATAGGCAATTAGCTTGTGCACCTATTGATTCAGATGAAGCACAATCTTATTTTAGAGCTATGGCTGCTGCAGCTAATTATGCTTGGGCAAACAGGCAGATGATAGTTCATTGGGTTAGAGAAACCTTTGAAAAAATCTTTTCTCAAAGTGCTGAAGATATGGAAATGAGTATTGTCTATGATGTAGCTCATAACATTGCAAAAAAAGAAGTACATGAAATTAAAGGTAGAAAAGAAGAAGTCATCGTTCATAGAAAGGGAGCTACTCGTGCATATGGTCCTGGAAGAGTTGAAGTCCCTTCTGAGTATAGAAAAATCGGACAACCTGTACTTATTCCTGGAACAATGGGAACTGCTTCTTACATTCTTCATGGAACAGAAATAGCTATGGAAGAAACCTTTGGTTCAACTGCACATGGTGCAGGGAGAAAGCTAAGTCGTACTGGAGCTAAGAAAAAATATAGTAGTAGTGAGATAAAAAAAGACTTAGAAAGTAAAGGAATTCATGTAAGAGCTAGTTCACGACCAGTTTTAGCAGAAGAAGCCCCAGGTGCTTATAAAGATGTTGATGAAGTTGTTAGAACTGCTGATACTACTGGAATAGCTAAACTTGTAGCTAAGGTAATACCATTAGCTGTTACTAAAGGATAGCTATTGAATTTTTAATTTTTTTTATTTTTTCAATACTTTTTAATGGATTCTATGTGTTTTTTAGTGGATTCGATATGACTAAAGTAATTTAACTCAATTAACTAACATTTATCTCAATTAGATAAAGTCATTTATCTCAATTAGATAAAGTTATTTATCTCAATTAGATAAACTAATTCTACATATTTACATATTGATATATCTAAATATATCAATATATATCTAAGTGTATCCGAAAAGGATATAAATATTTTTTTAATATCAGTTATATATTAAATAAAATTAAATAATATTCTATAGCTAAAATTCATAATAGTGAATATATTTTTATTATTATAATCTTGATTTTCATTCAATTTCAAATTTAGGTGTGTTTATGATAGGTATTATTGGTGGAAGTGGAATTTATGACATTAGCAAAGAAGCAAAGACTATAGAGAAGAAAATAATTCATACTCCATATGGTGATTCTTCAGAAATTTCACTTTTTGAAATTGCTGGGAAAAAAATAGCTTTCATGCCAAGACACTCTGGAGACCATAGTTTGCCTCCCCATAAAATAAATTATCGAGCAAATATTTGGGGACTTCATAGTATAAGTGTTAACCAAATCATAGCTACTAATGCAGTAGGCTCACTTAAAAGAGAAATTCCTCCAAGTTCAATAGTACTGGTACATGACTTCATTGATTTTACCTCAAAAAGAGAAAAAACATTTTTTGATGATGAAGTTATTCATGTTGATGTGTCTGAACCATACTGTAATCGTTTGAGAAATCAAATAATAGCTAATAAAAATGCTGTTTCCAAAGGAGACTTCATAGATAAAGGTGTTTATGTTTGCTGTGATGGTCCACGGTTTGAAAGTCCTGCTGAAATAAAAATGTTTCAATACTTAGGAGGAGATCTTCTAGGAATGACAGGTCTTCCAGAAGCCGTGTTAGCTAGGGAAAAAGAAATGTGTTATGCCAGTATTTGTACTGTATCCAATTATGGAACCTCAATTTCAAAAGATAAATTAACAATGGATGAAGTTTTTGAAATTATGGAAAATAAAAATGAAGAAATCATTGATTTAATTTATAAAACCATTGAAACAACTGATGAAGATTATGAATGTTCTTGTCTATCTGCTTTAGATGGTTCTAGTGTGTGATTTTTTATTATTGCCATTTAATCCTTTCATGGACTTGTTTAAAATTAATAGCTAATAATTTAATTTTTATTATATTCAAATAAATATTATAGTAAAAAAATTTAATTTTTATAAATTTTTTTTAAAAATTTCTTTTTAAAAATATTTTTCATTAAAAAAAATAAAAATTATTGTAAAAAAAATAAAAATTATTATAAAAAAAATAAAAATATAATTATAAAAAAAAAGTAAAAAAGTGAATTATTTACAACTGAAATCGGTTTTATTAATAAAAATGTGGATAGTATGAGAAAATACTTTTTAGATAATTTAAGATGGATAATTGTTCTTCTATTATTCCCCTTTCATACATTTAGGATTTATTCTGTATTTGAAAATTTTTATATTCATGGTCCTCCAAATCTTATTTTAAATGGTTTTATAATCTTTATAGGTCCTTGGTTCATGCATTTACTTTTTGTTATAGCTGGAATAAGTGCCTATCATTCTCTTCAAAAGAGAAATTCCAAAGAATTTTTAAAAGAAAGAATACTTAGATTGTTCGTTCCTTTTGTATTTGGATTAATACTATTAATTCCTATACAAACTTTTTTCGCTGAAAAATTCCATAATGGATTTACTGGAAGCTATTTTTCACAGATGATTACATTCTTCACTAAATTTGGAGATTTAAGTGGATACACTGGAGGGTTTACTCCAGGACACCTATGGTTTATATTATATCTATTTCTCATATCCATAATTGCTTTAGCAATAATAAGATTATATGAAAATAGCTCGATGAATTTAAATTTTAATAATACAAGTACAATTAAGTTAATTCCTTTATTTTTAATTTTTTTGATCATGGGGCCTATATTAGACATTGGTGGAAAAAGTTTAGGAGCTTTCTTAGCAATATTTCTTTTAGGTTATTTTGTATTATCCAGTGATAAGATACAAGAAAATTTAGAGAAAAATAAATGGTATTTAACATGTATTTTTTTAACATGTTCAGTGATAACTCTTTTGATATTTCCTTACTGGAGCTCAGGTATTTTCATAGATTGTTTCCTTGCTTTTTTCACTTGGATGGCAATACTATCTTTGATAGGTTTGGGTAAAAAATATTTAAGCTTTCAAAATAAATGGAGTAAGTATTTTACTAAAGCATCTTATCCGATTTTTATTTTTCATCAAACATGGATAGTTGTAGTAGCTTACTACACTTTTTTAATCACTTCATCAGTGATTTTGCAAGTAATTATAATTATGTTTGGAAGTTTTATTTTAACAATTATTAGTTATGAAATTGTGAAAAGAATAAAACTAACTAGATTCCTTTTTGGAATCAAGGAATAATTTTTCTACTGGAATGTGAAAGAATCTAGCCATTTTCAAAGCTAATTTTAATGAAGGATCGTACTTGTCTTTTTCAATAGCTATGATAGTCTGTCTTGATACTTGAAGCTCTTTAGCTAATTCCGCTTGTGTTGTATCATGTATAGCCCTAAACTCTTTTAATCTGTTTTTCATTTTTCAACTACCATATTTTCTTTTATAATACATATTACTTAGCATGTATGTTATTAATCCAATAATAGCTATGATAAAGAAAGCATAAGCTAGAATTGTATATTGAGGGTAAATATTTCTAAGAGTAACTATGGCTATTCCAGAGTAAATACTTCCTAATAGCATTGATGCAAAGGATGGAAGAGATGCTTTTTCCTCAATATGCTCTTTTCTTTCATCTGCTACTACTTCTCCATTTCTTGATTTAAAGAATTCACTTACTTCTTTATAATATTTGATTGTTGGATAAATAGTTGTAGCCAATATAATCATGGATACTATGAAAAAAATGATATTTGCAAAGACTAAACCTAAAGCCCATAATAAAGTTGTGATCAATGATAATGTTATGAGTAGTATGACTATGAGTTTTGTTTTCGTTTTGACCCTCTCCTTTAAATAATTTTATTAAAATTCTTTTATTTAACTTGTTTTTTTATTTTTATAAAATTCTATAATGAATTTTTAATTGTTTGTAATTTTATTAAACTCTTGATAGGAATAAATAACTGGAATAATCGCCGCTACAAAAATAGCTATAATAAAACCAATGATAATATAAAAAAAGTCTTGAGTGAGAAAAGAAGCTAAAGAAAAAGCTAACAAAGATAATCCAGCTATCAAACAAGTGTAAAATCCAAGTTCATGAGTTTTTTTCCAAACAAGCTCATTTTTAAGTGTCCAAGGAGTTCTAATACCAATGTACCCATTTGGTTTTATATCTTTAATAAAAAAACCTAATAAAATAAAGAAAATAGCTATTATAACAAAAATAAAAACCATCAAATCTATTATAATAAGAATAGGTGGGGTGATTGAAGGGTTGAAATTTTCATACAATTTCCATGCAAAAATCATAACTAACCAAGTAAAAGGAATTAAAAAAATAGTTACTGCAGAAATTATCTTCTCTTCTATCCCCTTATTTAAATCATTTTGAGAATTGTAAGAATGGGAATTTTGAGTAAGTAATATATAAATAACACCCATTAATACTGGAATCATTCCAATAATCGGAATAATCCATCTAGAACCAAAGGTATCCACAGCTCCAAATAAGTTCATATGAATCGGGACAATATCTGGAAGCCCTAAAGTAATTAAAATCAAAGCTATTAAATTCAATATAGCTAAAGTTAAAACAAATTTTATAATTTTCATCAATCTACTCTCCTAAAATTGTTATATGCCAATTTCAAAACAATCAAACAAACCTAACAAAACAAACCTAACAAAACAAACCTACAAAACAAACATTTAATTTAGCTATTATTTTGACTCATTATAAATTAAACCTAAAGTTCTTGCAGAAAATATCTCAACATAAGGATTAATAAATAATGTAACGATTATAATTCCAATTAATGGGATAACAGCTATAAGTTCACTTAGAAAGATAAGGATATAAGAAATAGCTACAAAAATAACAAACCAAATAAGATAATCTTTCCAACTAATCTTGCCAATTTTTTTAAATATATCTATCATGTTCCCTGCAGCAGTTAAACTATTTGTTTCAGCTAAAACTGCTTTTCCTATTAAAAATAATAGGCTAAATAAAATATAAAGGAAAGATGCTATAACAATAACTATTAAAATTTTTGGATTATCCATGGTTGAAATTGATTCTAAAATAGGATTAATGGATCCAGAAGCAGCATATGTATTGATAAGCTGAATAATAATATCAAATGTACCTGTTACATAAAGTGCTATTAAAACTATTAAAACAGGAATTATGTAATAAATGATAGTTAAAATTATTACTTTAATTCCATCAATAATGTTTTTGACCCATTCAAACTCAGGAACACTTCTTTCTACATTGTTTATTGTGCTTCGAGTTATACTCAAAGTATATCCAGAGATAATAAGACTAATTATCATGATTAAAATTAGAGATATAATATTTAATACATTAATATCTAAATAATTCTTCAATGGAATCCCAAATAACGTTAAAATATTAAAAATACCCATTATAAGAAAGAAAATTCCTAATATTAACAATTTTTTCCATTCTTTAGTCGGATAAATAAGAGCATCCTCAAAAAGTTTTACAACTTTCATTTCATCACCTCATATGGAAAATATCAAATCATTAGCCAATAAATCTTTATAAAATAAATAAGAATTCATTTCCATGACAAATACTAAATTAATAAATTCTTTTTTATAAATTTTTATTCACTTGTTGTTAGGTATGTTTGACTTTTTGTAAATAATTGTTTACATTTTGTTAAATGTATTTAACCTATTATTTATAATTTACTATTTCTATAATTTTGAATAAGAAAAAATTAACTTTAATTAAAATAAAAAACATATGAACATGTAATTTTATTAAATTTTGTAGATATTATTTTGATTATTATCTATTTTTAACTTTAATAGCTATTTCCTTGCTTATAGATAATTATTTAAATAAATTTGTAAAATATGGTTTAGGAGTAATTTATATGGTAGATGTTGTTTTATTAAGTGGTAGTCCACGAAAAAATAGTAATACAATGGAAGTTTTAGATGTTTGTGCTAAAGAAATAGAAAAAAATGGATTAAGTACTGAGATTATTCCTCTTCGAGGGATGACTATTCAATCTTGTGTGGCATGTAATAAGTGCGTGGAAAAAGGCAACTGTGTTTTAAAAGATGGTTTGGATGAAATCATAGAAAAAATAAGAAAAGCCGATGGTTTTATTCCAGCGTCTCCAGTTTACTTTGGAACAGCAAGAGGAGATATAATGTCTGCACTTCAAAGAATTGGAAAAGTTTCAAGAGGAACAGACGATTTTTTATCTGGGATGGTTGGTGGACCAATAGCTGTAGCTAGAAGAGGAGGGCATACATTAACCTTACAAGAAATGTCCATGTTTTTCCCTATTAATGATATGATAATGGTTGGATCTAGATATTGGAACATGGTTTTTGCTCATGCAGAAGGAACTACCAATGAAGACGAAGAAGGAATTGAAATGGTTAAGCTATTTGGAGAAAATGTAGCTAAATTAATTCAAAAGATTAAGAGTTAGCTATTTATAAAAATAATGTCAACAAAAAACAAAAAATCTTTAAGAAAAAGAAAACAAAAAAAACAAAAAAATCTTTAAGAAAAAGAAAACAAAAAAAAGGAAAACAAACAGGAATCTTCAAAACATGTGATGGGATTATTTTGAAAATAGTTTAGCAGAGATGTAAAAATGGGTTATGTGGATCATTTATGGACTAATAGTGAAAATTTGTGTGAAAGACTAGAAATGCTGGTTTTTTGTTTACAAGTTGTTTTAGCAGGAGAAAATATTGATTGGGAATTGCCTGAAGATTTTAAATATCTCACATTTGATTCTAATAAGAGTGAACATTATCAATTGGCAAAAAAATATTATGAAGCATTATATAATAATCTTGGTAGGTTAAGGGATGATATGTCTGGTGAACTCTTTGTTACAGATACTTGTAAATTACCAAAACCTGGAGAATTAAATATTTCCAACGGAGATTAAATATGAAAATAGCTATAGCTTCTTCAGATGGAATAAATGTAGATTTACATTTTGGAAAAGCTAAATCCCTCTGTATTTTTGATTTCGATGGAGAGAATGAAAAATTTCTTGAGAAGAGAAGTGTGAAATTTATTGAAAAGGAAAAACATCAATGGATGAAAACTTTGAACGCTGTTAAAGATTGTGATGTAGTAATATGCGTTCAGGCAGGATTTAAATCAAAGTTTGGAATTGAAGAATCTGGGATAAAGCTTGTTGAAGACGAAGGTCCACTTGATGAAGTTTTGAAAAGGTATATTGATCATTACAAGTTTATGAAGAGTCCCTTATAATTTAACAAACTGGAGGAACTCAAAAAATTAGAATAGCTATGGGAAAATTACTGAAGGAAGACTTAATGGAAAAAATAAAAACATAGCTATTACTCAAATTTTGTGATTTATAATTTAATGAATTATCTATTTTTGTAATTTTATCGATTTTTAAGGAAAATTTATAATAAAAAATCTTAAAAATTTTTTAAATTTATAATTTTCTCATGTTTATGAAAATAAATTTTTTAAATTTATCATTTACTCATCTTTATGATAATGAATTTTTTTTAACTTTAGAAAAAAATATTTGAATCTTAAATTAATAAAACTCGTTTTTATTAATAATATTTGAATATAGGCTTTTTAAAATAGTATGAATGAAAAAAATATATAATATTAAAAAAATATAATATTAACATGAACACACTAATAGTTTATTATTCAAGAACAAAAAATACGCAAAATGTAGCTAAAAATCTTAAAGAAAAGCTTCATGCGGATATAGAAGAGATAATTGATACAAAAAATCGTTCAGGTGTTATTGGTTGGATTAGTTCTTGTATTGATGCAATTAGAAAAGTTCCTGTAAAAATAAAACCTATAGAAAAAGACCCAGCTATATATGATACAGTTATAATTGGCACCCCTGTTTGGGCATCTACTATGGCGAACCCAGTTTTAACATATATAACCGAAAATAAGGAAAAATTTAAGGATGTTGCCTTCTTTTGTACGTGTAGACATGGAGGTTATGAAGAAACATTTGCTAACATGAAAGAAATCATAGCAAAAAAACCTTTAGAAACATTATTTTTAACAGAATTAGATATGGAGTCTTTCGATGATAAATTAGAATCTTATGCCAATAAAATAAAAGGTAATTGAATAAATTCTAATTTAAAAGCCTTTTTTTATAAAAAAAATTTTTTTTTTAAACTAATCTTAGATTTGAATAATAACTAATTAATAGATTACAATAGCTATTAAAACATTAAAGAGAATTGAAATAGTTATTAACACATTAAAAAAAAACTGAAGTAGCTATTAAAATATTACAAAAAATTGAAATAGCTATTAATGCACGGAGGAATTAATAAAATGTTTGAATTAGAATTTTGGATTATACTATTCGTTGCATGCATACTTTTGGAGATAATGACTACTGGTTTTTTCCTCTTGTCTATAGGAATTGGTTCAGCTGCCGCTGCAGTAGCTAACTATATGAATTTCGACCCTATAAGTCAAATGTTAATTTTTGTAGTTGTCACGATTATTTGTTTAATAGCTTCAAGACCTCTTGCAAAAAAGTTAACTCAAGGATCCCCTAAAAAGAAAGCAGCTGCTGATAGATTACTTGAAAAGGAAGGAACCGTTTTAGAACCAATTGATGCTGAGCATAGTGGTATGGTAAATATTTCTGGGGAGAAGTGGAGAGCGATAGCAGATGAAAATATTTCAGCTGGAGAAAAAATAATTGTTAAAGAAATAAAAGGTGTAAGATTAAAAGTATGTAAAAAATAACCCTTAATCATTGAAATAAAATTGTTAAAAATTATCATTAAAAAAAAATAAAAATTATAAAAAAAGATTATTAAAAAAAATAAATAAAATTAAAAAAATCTAAAAAAAATAAAAATTATAAAAAAAGATT
>WRNS01000020.1 GCA_009776495.1 Methanobrevibacter sp.
TTAAATAAATAAAATCATTTTATATTAACTTAATAATTTTAAATTAATATACTCATTTTAAATTAATTTAACTATCTATTATTAATCATAATTAGTCAATAAAAAAATTTTTTATCAAATAAAAAAATAGTAAAAGGTATTATTATGAATTTAAATTCAGATGAAGAGAAAATTACAGAAAATGACTCAAACTTTAAGGATACTCTGTTTAAAAACAAATATATTTTATTAATTACTTCTTTATCCTATTTTTTATGTGGGTTTTCAGTATCAGTAATTTCAATTGCATTACCCACCATAGGCATGGATTTTGAAATAAGTGCTGTAGCACAAAATTGGATAGCGATGGTGTTCTTCCTTGCAATAGCTATTTTTTCACTACCTTTTGGGAAAATAGCTGGAAAATTTGGTTTGAAGAAAACATTTTATTTAGGATTAGTTGTTCTTATAATTGGATCTTTTGGAGCTTCTATTTCTAATTCAGCTAATATTTTAATAATTTTCAGGGCTTTACAAGGTTTCGCTCTTGCAATATTAAATGTTTCAACTTTAGCTATTTTAACCGAAGCAATGCCTATAAATGAGAGAGGTGTTGGAATTGGTATAATAACTTCTATTGCATATGTAGGACTCATAGCAGCTAACATTGTTGGTGGATTTTTAACTCATAATTTCGGATGGAGAAGTGTTTTTCTAGTAGTAATACCATTTTTAATNATAACAATGATAATAACTTATTTAAAAGTCCCAAATGAATGGTTATTATTTAAAGAAGATAAATTCGACTATATAGGGGCCTTAATATTTGCATTAGCTATTTCCTCCTTAACTTATGGGTTCACGATAATGCATGATGTAAATGGAATGATTTTAATCATAGTCTCGATAATTCTATTTTTCATATTCGGAAAATGGCAAACAAAAGCTGAAAATCCAATGTTTCCAGTTAAAATCCTTAACAATAGGAAATTCACCTATGCAAGTATTGCTGCACTTCTATGTTCTTTTGCAACTTTTGTGATAACATATATTGTAGACTATCATTTACAATATATTAAAGGATTAAATCCACAAACAACAGGATTAATACTTATGTTGGCCCCTCTTTCAATGGCAATATCAACATTACTCGCTGGAAGATTATCTGATAAAGTCAACCCTCAACTCATTGCTAGTTCTGGCATGATAATAGCTCTTATTTCCATAATAATTCTTTCCTCTTTAAATCAAAGTACTTCTTTAGTTGTTGTAATAATAGCTATCATTCTTGAAGGAATTGGTTATGGGGTGTTCATATCTCCAAATACAAATATAGTTGTAAGTTCTCTTTCTTCCAAACTAGCTTCAATAGCTTCAGCTACAGTTTCGACTACTCGGGTTATAGGAGAAACTTTAAGTTTAGGTATGTATACTGCAGTATTTGCTATTATCATGGGATCATTAAAGATTATCCCAGAAAATTTCCATCTTTTAATCACAAGCTCTCAGATTGTTTGTATCTTAGCAGGAGTAGGTTGTTTATTAACAATTCTTTTTTCTTTAATTGGGATAAAATGGGATAAAAGAGTGGGTTAAAGCTGATAGAACTTATTTTCGGAAAATAAAATAAAAAATAGAATAAAAATAGATGAATGATTATAGAAAAAAAATGGGATTCTTTAAAAATAAATAAAAAAAAATCAGTAGATTAATTACTGATTAATTTTTTTTTATGCATTAACATACGCATCATAAGCAGCATATATTGCAAACAAGAGTGATATAATGCCTATAAACGGTGATACTAACACATTTAATGCACCAAGTATTATAAGAATAACAATAAAGATTATTCCTTTTTGTATAGGTTGTCCTTCATATAATTGACCTAATCCTGGTATAATAAATGATAAAATTGCTGCGAGAATTGCATTTGCCATTTTTTACCTCCTAAATTTCTGAAAATATATTTATATTTGCTAATGTATTAATTAAATTTTTTAATTTTTAATATTCAGTAGCAAATAAGATTATTATCAACGATTAACTATTTAAAATTTGTTATTTGGTTTTTGTAAGTATTAAATTCTTCTATTATTTAGATACTTCAATCATTCGCTCAACTGCATTCAATGATTTTTTAGCTATTTCGTCATCCACTACAATTTCATATTTTTCATTTTCAAGAGAGTTTTTAACCTTATCTAAGGTGTGTAATTTCATGGTTTTGCAAATGGCGTCGTCTAAAAGAGGATAACATTTTTTTTCAGGAATTTCTCTATTGATTCTTGTTATTAAATCAAGTTCTGTTCCAATGATGAATTCGTCAGAATCAGAATTTTTAACTTTATTAATCATTCCACCAGTACTTAAAACATAATCTGCTAGGTCTTGAACCTCCATATTACATTCAGGATGGACAATCAAATCGGCATTAGGGTACCTCTCTTTTTTAAATACAACATCTCCAGTGTGGAACATTTTATGAACATAACAGTGTCCACCATCAGGAATTGGAATGATCTCTTTTTCTGTCTGTTTAGCTACAAAATTAGCTAAATTATTATCGGGACCAAAAAGAATTTGATCTTCTTTAAGACTTTCTACAACCTTTAAGGCATTAGCAGAAGTACACAGAATGTCTGCTTCAGCTTTGGCAGTAGCCAATGAGTTTACATACAATACAACTGCTGCATTCGGATACTTTTTTTTAGCTTCTAAAATTTCTTCCGCATCCAACATATGAGCCATAGGGCATTCAGCTTTTTTATCAGGAACAACTATTTTTTTCTGGGGATTTAATATATTAGCTGTTTCAGCCATAAAGTCTACACCACAAAAGACCACTAAATCTTTGCCTTTTATTTCAGTAGCTTTAATACATAATTCCAATGAATCACCAAGAAAATCAGCTATTTCCTGGATTTCATTTGGTTGATAATTATGAGCAAGGATTATAGCATTTTTTTCCTTTTTTAAGCTGATTATTTCTTCTTGTAGCTTATTTAACATTAAAATTACCATTATTAAGTTTTTAAATATTATCTTATACAGAAATTATCACTATTTATATATTAATAGCTATATCTCTTCTTTAATATATTATTTATTTTTCTTTTTAATTAATATAGAAATTGTATCAAGATTTTCCAAATTGAATAGATATTCATTAATTTGACTATTATATGATTGCAATTAGCTATGATTAGTTTATTAGTTTAATTCTCAATATTCATTTCATTTATAATATTATTTTTATAATTATATTTAATAAGTTTTTTTAAATTTTTATAGTTTTATTTAATAAGTTTTTTTAAAATTTTCATAATAATATCGTTTTTTTTTTTATTAGATTTATGATAGAGTTACATGTTTTTCTCTTTTGCAAGGTTTATTTGATTTCTAACCACATTTGCAAGATTCATTCTATATTCTTCCATTTTAGAATATTCATTAAACCAAGCACTAATTTTTAACTCGATTCCAGATTCATTCATTTCTTCCATGAATATTTTTGGTGGAATATCTTTTAAAACCCATTCTAATCTAGAAATTGCTTTAAGTGATGAAGTTTTAAATTCATCCAAATCAATTTCATAGGGTATAATAATCTCTAAATCAACTCTGGTTTCATCTAAAAAAGTATGGTTTGTATAAGGATTTTTAGAGAGAACTGAATTTGGTATGGTAACTACTAAATTATCGGAAGTAATCAATGTTGTGGTTCTAAATCCAAGTTTTTCAACCTGGCCTTTTACATTTCCAACATCTATGAACTCTCCAACTTTAACAGTTTTATCAGCTAGTAAAAAGATCCCAGACATAAAGTTCGAAATAATATCTTTTGCAGCAAAACCAATAACAACACCAATAATTCCTAAACTTATAAATATGCCTGATACATTGACTCCAATGATCTCTAATATTAGGATAAGTGCTACGATATAAATCAGATATTTTACCAAATCTTTTGTTAAGTATTCAAGTGTTTTTTCAAGATTAATTTTTACACAAAGTTTATTAATTAGATAGGAAAACACACGTGTTAAAACATAGGAAACAATTAGTATCAATATAATAGCTATTATGTCTTCGATAAAAGGGTAATTTGGGAAGAAATTCAAATTCAAGTTTATCACCTATCTTTTGAATATTTTTTTTTTAATTTATTTCATCTTTAACTTATTTCATCTTTAAGTTAACTCATCTTTAATTTATTTCATACTTCATAAAATCATAAGCTACTTTAGTATTTTTGAAAATTTCAATAGCTTCTTTTTCCACATCATCAATTTTGGTATAACGGGTACTAATGTGTGTAAGAATTAATTTATCAACTTTAGCTTCTTTAGCTATTCTAGCAGCTTGGGTCGATGTAGAGTGAAAATTATTAGTAGCTTTTTTTTCATCTTCTGCTTTATAAGTTGATTCATGAATTAAAACAGTTGCTCCCTTAGCAAATTCTATCATAGCTTCACAAGGCTTTGTATCTCCAGAGTAAACAATTTTTGTTCCTTGTCTTTCTTTCCCTAAGACTTGTTCTGGTTTTATTACTTTTTCTCCAACTTTAACTTCAAAGCCATTGTGTAATTTCCCAAAATCAGGACCAGGTTTCACTCCAAGTTCCATAGCTTTTTCTCTTAAAAAACGGGGTTTCTTTTTTTCATAAACAGAGTATGACAAATTATATACATTATGCTTGGTTTTCACACACTCAACAATGTACTCATCATTTTCTATAATTTTTCCATCCACTAACTCATGAAATTCTATAGGAAAATCAATAGCAAAATATCCAAAATGACAAATGATTTCATTTAATTGACTAATGCCATATGGTCCATAGATATGAAGAGGTTCAACTCTTCCTCTAAATCCCATAGATTGAATTAATCCTGGTAATCCTAAGATATGATCTCCATGGAGATGNCTNATGAATATTTTATCTATTTTCATNGGACTTATTTTAGCNTTAGCTAATTGTCTCTGAGTTCCTTCTCCACAATCAAACATCATAACTTCTCCAAAAGCTTTTAAAGTTACTGAGGCATGATTCCTATGTTTTGAAGGCACAGCTGAAGATGTTCCTAAAAATGTAAGCTCCATCAAATCACTTATTTCCATCAATGAAAAGTTTTCTAATTTGAAACTAAAAAAGATATAAAATATTGTAATAAATACTGTAATATAATGTAGATGAATATGACAAATATATTGTAGATAGATATGATAAATATATTGTAGATAAACACTAATACTTAATTGTTGTTTAACTATGGAGGAATATACTTTCTTGATACAATATTTTTTATTAAGTCTGATTTATTTTTAAAAATTACTTTAAGATTATACTTATATTAATCTTGTTTTTAATTTAATAAAATTACTTAGTAAAATTCATGAATTTAGATTTTTTATATCTCTTAAATATATTATTTTAATTATTTATTTTAATTATTTTATATAAAAAATTTAACAGAATTTATAATTTATTAAAAATAAAGATTGAAATTAATTATTTAACCTTCAGAATTATTTGTGGTGAACCAATGGATAAGATAATTAAATACATGATTGATGAAGATTTAGGATTTAGTGATATTACAACAAATGCCTTAATTAATCCTGAGAAAACAGCCAAGGCTAAGATAATTTCAAAAGATACAGGAATTATTGCAGGTATCAACGTAGTTAAATCTATTTTTGATGAGTATAATATGGAAATAGCTAGTTTTAAGGAAGATGGCAATAAAGTAAATGAGGGTGATCTTATTTTGGAGATTAATGGCTCTGCTAAAGATATTTTATCCTTAGAAAGAACGGTTTTAAATTTGATTATGAGAATGAGTGGAATAGCTACAATAACTTCAAAAATGATTTCAAAAGTTAAAAATAGGGGGTTAAATGTTAAAATAGCTGGGACACGTAAAACATCACCTGCTTTACATAAATTTGACAAAATGGCCATAGCTATTGGTGGTGGAGATACTCATCGCTTTCGATTAGATGATATGGTTTTAATAAAAGACAATCATATAGCTGTTGTTGGTTCTGTAGGAGAAGCTATTGAAATAGCAAAGAAAAAATGTAGCTTTACAAAAAAAATTGAAATAGAAGTCGAAACTCCAGAAGATGCTATTATAGCATCTTCCTCTGGGGCTGATATTATCATGTTAGATAATATGACTCCAATTGAAATAAAAAGAACGATAGATATTCTTAAAAAGAAAAAATTGCGGGATAATGTTCTTATTGAAGTTTCTGGTGGAATAAATCAGGATAATCTTGTAAAATATGCAGAATCAGAGGTTGATATAATATCTTTAGGGTTTATAACTCATTCATTTAATAGTTTAGATATTAGCTTGATAGTTGAATTGTAACTATGAGTTTTTCATTTTTTCTCTTGAAATTTGTTTCACTTTGAATTGTAGCTATTTATATATTTTATTTTTTCATTGTATTTTTTTATTTTTTCATTTTTTATCAATAATGTTCACAGTTGATATTTTTCATGACTTAATATATTAGATATTTCTATTAATTATTCCTAGGATTAACAAAGAATATATTAAAAAAATTAGTTTATTCTTCTAGGATTCATTAAACTTATATACTAAATCAAACTTATATAAAAATTGAACAAGAAAAAGATTATAATTATTTTATAATCATTTTTTTTAAATTTGATAATTTATAAAATTAAATTTTTTTATATTAATTAGGAGGATTCTTATGATTAATGAAATTCAAGATGAGGACAATATTGGGGAAGAGTTAGAAGAGGAAAATGTTGAAGTTTCAGAAGCTAATGAAGAGTTAAATGAAGAAAATTCTGAAGAAAACCTGGAAGAAGACTATGAAGAAGAATCTGATGATGAAAACCTACCTTTTGCTAAAGCTGAAGTGGTACGTTTAATGAAACAAAATCTCGACAGTGACAAAATGATAAGGGAACGAGTAAAGGTTGAAATGAACAGATTTTTAGGGGATGTTCTTAAACATGTCTGTAAACAACTTAATGAGTATCCTTATACAACAATAGAGTATGAAATGCTTAAAGAGTCAACTTATCCTTATACCAATATTGAAAGAATAAATCAAGAAAAAGAAAGAATTTTATTACATTTAGAAGCTATTAAAGCTGATTGTAATGCATTAGCTATGGATGTTAAGAAGACTTTAAAAGAAAAGGATGTTGTAGAAGAAGAAGATGACTTTACAGAAATTTAAATTTTCTAAACCTTTTTTTTCCATTTTTTTATTAATTTTAATTTTTAATTATAATTTTAATTTTTAATAATAATAATAATTATAATTTTAATTGATTTTTTTAAAAAATTTTAAGTTTATAGAATTTTTTTTATTTTCTTTAAAAAAAAAATTTTTTTTATTATTATTAATTAAGGTTAAATTTAACTATTGTTAATGCATAGCTACAGATCATTGACTATTATCTTCAAATATTGCAAAACCAGTTTTTAAATGTTTTAACTCTTTTTTTGTTAATTTTTCCTTTTTAACATTCATGTCCAATATATTACTTTGACCAAATGGATCTTCAATCATTAAGGTAGCTTCTATTTCCCCATTAACTAATTTATCTAGTTTGTTTAGAATTTTCAAACCATTTTTTTGAGATTCATCATTATTAAAAATAGCTAATGCTTTTTTAACCCCTTCTTTGAATCGAATAATAACCCCCTCAATGTTAGATACATATCCTAATGATTTAGGACCAGGTTCTACTTTAATACCCAACTCAGGAATAGAAACCGTAGCTGATTGAGATTTCACAACTCTCGAAGATAAATTATCTTTGTTAATAGTTATTATATATTTTGCAGGATCTTTTTGCTCTAGGCAAATTACATCATTATGCTTGAATCCACATGAGGAACATATTAGAGAAGATTCAAGAATTTCTCCAAAATGAGGAATATTTTTTGTTTTTGTTGTGGATTCTACTGTCCCTTTACCATTACAAACAGGACAATCTATTATCATTTTTGTCAATAAACCATCTCACACTTTAATTCTATAATTAGGATATTTTCTTTACAATTTTTTATCTACAAAAAAAAGAAAAGGAAAAAAAATTAAAAAGGATTTCTCTTCTTTCAAAATAAGACTACTCTCTTTTAAAGTTTACTTTTCTTTATACACAAAACCTTTCACATCAAGATCTTTGATTATTTCATCAAGAGCTTTTTTACTACTTGCACAGATTTTATTTCCTCGAACATTATTAGAAATATTGTATAGATATTCGAAATCCTTTCTAACGTTAGGTTTCTTTTGTAATGATTCAATGAATTTTTCAGTTTTTTTAGAATCAGTGGCATGAACTTTTCTCTTTAAGGGTTCTTTAAATCCTGGAACTAAGTAAGTCACATCTTCTATAGTTCCTCCATGCTTGTTTATGATGATATCAACAACATCTGCTAATTCATCAACAGAATTTTTCAATAGAACTGTTTTGCAAGTTCCAGCTATTGAAGTAATCATATTTTCGGTTGTTCCTTCTATACTTTCGGTTTCAACAACTTTAACTCCGTTTTCATCTGCTCTTTTTATTAAAAAATTATGAATGGTTCTATTTTCCTTGAAATACTCTAATTGTTTTCCACCACGGTGAATTTGCATGGCTCTTTTTACAAAACGCTCTTTATGACTTTCTCTATCAGAGGATAAAACAAAAAAATATATTGATGCATGATCTTTAAATTTTTCCATATTTATTAATCCTGGAATTAGGTGAACTCCTTCAATGATTATATCATCATAATCTGCAATAGCTCGACCAATAACTTTTTCTATAGCAGGAATAACAAATGATGCATGTTCAACAAAACCTGCATTTATTAACTCCTCTTTATCATCAAAGTTTGTTTGATTTCTGAGTGATTTGTAGGCGTTAAACGATGATTTATGTAAGGCAGGAGCGTATTCACTTCCAATAACTCCTCTAACAACTTCTCGAATGAAATCTGTTTCAATTAAATGTTTTATTCCCAATCGTTTAGCTAATTCTGCAGCTACTGTGGATTTGCCTATTCCAGAAGCACTTCCTACAAGTATTACATATGGTTTTTTCAAGGTACCCCCTCCTTTGGCATAATAAATTTTTAATATTACTATTACTATTACTATTACTATTTTTATTTTTGATTTTTATTAATAAATAACTAATGTTTATGTTTTTAACAATTTGGGATTAGAAAATTGCAAAATTTTTTGTATTAATATGGTTTATATGTTTTTTCAACAAAAAAATTAATTTTTAATCAATAAAATCATTTGGTGTTTTTAAAGTATTAATTTATTAAAAATTCTTCCAATAGTATTACATTGTACTAGTCTAGCTTTTTGTATAAATAAGTTATAAATACTTATAAATATATACAATTAATAATAATTTATATTATTCTTATTTAACTATAATTCTTATCTAATCATGTAATATTAAATAAACTTTACAATTATATAATTCTAGGAGTGATTTCTTGTATTCTATCGTTTCAGTTAAGGAGCTTCAAAGTCTTAACCCATTTATAGTTATTGGATGTGGTGGTGGCGGAGAAAAATTTTCTAACTTCGAAGGAATTGAAACTGTAGGTTTTGTAGATGATGATGTTAAAAAACAAGGAACATTTTTTTGCGGATCTAAAGTTTCATCAA
>WRNS01000021.1 GCA_009776495.1 Methanobrevibacter sp.
TAAGGTAAAAAATAACCAAAAAATAATCCTAATTTTAAAGGATTTTTAATAAATAGAATAAAAAAAGTTTAATATAATATAAAAAAATATAGAAAATTTAAAAATAAAAATGTTTTATTAAAAAACAGTTTATTTTTGTTTTCTTCTCAAGATATTACTAAATAGACAGAGTAAAACTAACAATATAGCTATTATTGGTATTCCTGTTTCTTTCATCAATACATGATCTGGAATTCTTTTAGTCTTTCCGTTGTCGTTATTTTCATCATCGTTTGTTTCATTATTGTTTGCATCATCGTTGTTTCTTTCATTGTTGTTATTTTCATCATCGTTTGTTTCATTATTATTGTCATCATCGTTTGTGTCATTGTTGTTATTTTCATCATTGTTTGTTTCATTATTATTGTTATCGTCGTTTGTGTCATTGTTGTTATTTTCATCATTGTCTTTAAGCACGTTAAAATTGGTATGGTTAGTAAATCCTGTGTGTGTGGAGTTACCTATCCATGAAATAATAGCTATAAAATTACCATCAGTACTTGGGGTATAGCTAAGGCTCCAATCGCCATTAGCTCCTGTAATAACATTGTAGCTTTGACCAGCTACTGTAAGAGTAATTTGGGTGTTAGCTATTGGATCACCATCTTCATCGCTTGCAAGACCAAATATGGTTATTGTATCTCCTACCTTACAATCTGGAGCAGTTATAGTTGAATTTGTAAGAAGTCCAATTAACAACTGTCCATCCCTAACATTAAGTAGGAAAGGACCATTATTTCCATTATAATTCTTATAATATCCTGTTACACTGATAAGATCTCCAAGAGACCCGATTACTGTATAGTCCCAGCTAAGATAGCCTTCTGTAGCTATTGAACTTCCAAGATATTGCCAAGCGTTTAAAAATGTCCAAAAACTTGCTGGTCCTCCTGTTACAGTATTTCCCATATCATCGGTTAAAGTAGCAAATAAAGTAAAATTTTGCCCAGATTTAACATAGTGAGTAGAATTATTTAGATAAGTAATGTTTAAAATGCCCAAATCACCATTATCACCATTATAAATCATCTGCCCTAAACCTGCAGAATTACCTATCATGTTATTGTTAGAAAGATTTAGAAAACCATTATTATAAATAACTCCTCCATAGTTGGATGCTGTATTATTTGTGAAATTATTACCTGTTAAGTTAAGATTATTAGAATTGTAAATTGCACCACCACGATTTAATGCATTGTTAGCAATGAAATTACAATTTGTTATTGTAGAAGAATTACACTGATTATAGACAGCACCAGCAAAATCTGCAGTGTTATTCATGAAAGTACAATTTGTTAGTGTGAAATTATTCGTTACAGTACCAATAGTAGATTGATTATGTACATATACGGCACCTCCACTAATATATGCTGTGTTGTTTGTGAAACTACAGTTTATCATTGAATGATTAGCTCCATGATGAATTATAGCACCACCATAACCCATTACATAGTTGTTTGTGAAGTCACAGTTTATGAAGTTATAATTATCACCTTCAGTGTATATAGCGCCACCACCAGCACCAGGTCGAGTTCCTAAGTTGCCTTCGAAAGTACTGTTTGTAATTGTAACATTATCTGTTAAATAATAGAAAATAGCACCAGCCCATCCAGCAGTATTATTTATGAAAGTACAGTTTGTTACAGTGGAATTAATACTATAAGTATTATAAACAGCACCACCATAGTAATCTCCATTGTTTGCTGAGTTGTTTATGAAAGTACTAGCTGCTAATGTGAAATTATTACTTTCAGAGTAGATAGCACCTGCATGACTTGCTCTGTTACTTGTGAAAGTACAGTTTATCACTTCAAAATTATTACTATAAGTGTGAATAGCTCCTCCATAACTAGAGGCCGTGTTATTAATGAATTCACAGTTTATGAATGTTAATCTAGTGCCTGAATAGGTGTTGTAGATTGTTCCTCCATTTCCTGTAATATTTCCATTAATGAATGTTATGTTGGTGAATGTTAGATTGAGAGTGCCACTTATTGTAAATATTCTTCCCATTCTTTGTGCATCGATGATTACATCTTTTGCCTGTCCATTTCCTTGAATGGTTAAATTTTTGTTTATTGTTATATTAGTTACATTGTTAGTGTATGTTCCATTGTTTAAGTTTATTATGTCTCCAGCAGCTGCATTAGCTATGGTTTCACCAAGATTATCACTACTGCTAATGTTTATTTCAGCTGCATTTACATTTGATAAAGCTATGGAAAATAAAAATAACAATAATATTGTAAAGATCATTTTCTTAGCTATGTTATTTTTAATCAATTTTTCATGATATATATTTTTCATCTTTATTTCGCATCCCGCTCTAATTTTTTTAAGAGCATTATATAATTGGTTCCAAAGTCTATTTCGCTTAAACTTCAGAATTTTAGAGTAAGAACTCTAGTTGTTAAATTTTAAAAGAAGAAAGCTATTTAAACTAGATGTATGCAATAAATTTTTGTATTTTTTTTTGAAAATGTTTCTGTTCTTCTATTCTCTCTATAGCTTTTTACAGCCCTACTATTTTTTTACTATGTTTTTTTCTAAGAATCATTTCAAAATTCTTTAAATTTTGATTTGATTTTAGTAAGACCCTCAAAGTTTGAACTATCCACATTGTTAATTAAATTAATTGATACATAGAAAATTTTGAATATTTATTCAAAAAAATAGCTTCTATAAGTTACATATATAATTAAATAATAAACATTTAAAAATAATGGCGCCCATAATTATTATTTATAATTGCATAAATTAAATGCTAGAAATATGTGCGCAGTCTAATATTATGATGGTATCATATATAAACGTTTGCTTATACGATTGAACCTTCATTCAAAAATAAATATTTTTTTATCATTTATATACTGATTCATAGTAAAAATAGATTATTTCAAGGTAAAAAAGAACCAATAAATAATCCTAATTTTAAAGGATTTTTAATAAATAGAATAAAAAAAGTTTAATATAATATAAAAAAATATAGAAAATTTAAAAATAAAAATGTTTTATTTAAAAAAACAGTTTATTTTTGTTTTCTTCTCAAGATATTACTAAATAGACAGAGTAAAACTAACAATATAGCTATTATTGGTATTCCTGTTTCTTTCATCAAAACATGATCTGGAATTCTTTTAGTCTTTCCGTTGTTATTGTCATCGTTGTCTGTGTCATCATCATCTGTGTCATCATCATCATCATCATCATCTGTTTCATTGTTATCGTCGTCTGTTTCATTGTTATTGTCATCATCGTCTGTTTCATTGTTATTTGTGTTATTGTCGGCTTTAAGCACATTAAAATTGGTACGGTTAGTAAATCCTGCGTGTGTAAAGTTACCTATCCATGAAATAATAGCTATAAAGTTACCATCAGTACTTGGGGTATAGCTAAGGCTCCACTCCCCATTAGCTCCTGTAATAACATCATAGCTTTGACCAGCTACCGTAAGTGTAATTTGGGTGTTAGCTATTGGATTACCATCTTCATCGGTTGCAACACCAAATATGGTTATTGTATCTCCTACCTTACAATCTGGAGCTGTGATAGTAGAATTTGTAAGTATTTTTACAACATTAAAATTGGTATCGTTAGTAAATCCTGCATGTGTGGAGTTACCATTCCATGAAATAATAGCTATTAAATTACCTCCGATACTTGGGGTATAGCTAAGGTTCCACTCGCCGTTAGCTCCTGTAATAACATTGTAGCTTTGACCAGCTACGGTAAGAGTAATTTGTGTGTTAGCTATTGGATCTCCATTTTCATCGCTTGCAACACCAAATATGGTTATTGTATCTCCTATCTTACAATCTGGAGCAGTTATAGTTGAATTTGTAGTAAGCACAATTCTTAAATATCCCCAATCATCAATAATTGAATAGCCACTATGTCCGTTATAAGTTCCAAATATAGCTATATCACCATTAGAATTTGCAAAAGATTCATCTACAGTATAAACCCATTCGGCATATCCTTCTGTAGCTGTTGAACTTCCAATATAAGAGAAACTACTTGTAGGCCATAACCATACCCAAAAGTTCATGTTTTGTCCTGTTACAGTGTTACCCATATCATCGGTTAAAGTAGCAAACAAAGTAAAAATCTGACCTGATGTAACGTAGTGGACAGAAGCATTAAGAGGAGTTAGGTTTAAAACACCAATACTACCATTATTATAAATCATCTGCCCTAAACCCGCAGAATTACCTATCATAATATTGTTAGAAAGGGACATATTGCCCCAATTAAAAATAGCACCACCATAATCTCTTGCATTATTATCTGTGAAATTACAACTGTTTACAGTAAGATTACCAGTATTGGAAATTGCACCACCACGACTTGAATCAATGCCTGTTGCATTGTTATCAATGAACTTATTATTTGTTAGTGTAGAAGAATTACACTGATTGAAGACAGCGCCACCAGCATTAGCTGAGTTATTAATGAAAGTACAATTCTCTAGTGTGAAATTATAAGATAAAGTGCCTGAGGCAGATCGAGTATGTATATATACAGCACCTCCACTAACCAAAGCTCTATTATTTTCGAAAGTACTGTTTATTATTGAATTATTGGCTCCATGATTGATTATAGCACCAGCATAACCAAAAGGTGCTTGGTTGTTTATGAAATTACAGTTAATTATGGTATAATTATGAATTTCAGTGTAAATAGCACCACCACTGCCACTAGTTGCCGTACTGTTTATGAAATCACAGTCTTCTATTATAAGACCACTTGCATACCAGCTGTAAAAAGCACCACCCCATCTAGCTGTGTTATTAATGAAATTACAGTTTGTTAAAGTATTATTAGAACTAGATGACCCATAGACAGCACCACCATAAGCAGGGACATAGCTACCATAATAAAGGACATTATTACTTGAAGCTGTGTTGTTTGTGAAATTACAGTTTGTCGCTGAGAAATTGTTATTATAATAACTGTAAATAGCACCACCAAAAGCACCATCAAAACTCGGATCGGTACCATTACATACAGCTTTGTTGTTTGTGAAAGTAGAGTTTATCACAGAGAAATTATTACCAGAATTATAAACAGCACCACCATAAGCTTCTATATAGTTTATAGTGTTGTTTGTGAAAGTACAGTTTAAAACTGAGAAATTATTACCAGAATTATAAACAGCACCACCGCTATATGCTGTGTTATTATCGAATACACAGTCTATGAGTGTCAATCTAGTACCTCCATAGCCAACATAAATTGCTCCTCCATTTCCTGTAATATTCCCATTTATGAAGGTTATGTTGATGAATGTTAGATTGAGGTTGTTAGTGTTTATTGAAAATATTCTCCCCAGTTTTTGTGCATCGATGATTACATCTTTTGCTGACCCATTTCCTTGAATGGTTAAATTTTTGTTTATTGTTATATTAGTTACATTGTTAGTGTATGTTCCATTGTCTAAGTTTATTATGTCTCCAGCAGTTGCACTAGCTATGGTTCCACCAAGATTATCACTACTGGTAATGTTTATTTCAGCTGCATTTACATTTGATAAAGCTATGGAAAATAAAAATAATAATAAAATTGTAAAAACTATTTTCTTAGCTATGCTATTTTCAATCAATTTTTTATGATAAATATTTTTCATCTTTATTTCGCATCCTGCTTGAATTTTTTAGAGCATTATATAATTAGTTCCAAAGTCTATTTCGCTTAAACTTCAGAATTTTAGAGTAAGAACTCTAATTGTTAAATTTAAAAAGAAAAAAAACTATTTAACTAATGTATCCAATATATTTTTGTTTATATTTTATAAAATGTTTCAGTTCTTCTATTCTCTCTATAGCTTTTTACAGTCCTACATCTTTTTTTGTAAGAATCATTTCAAGATTCTTTAAATTTTGATTTGATTTTATTAAGACCGTTAAATGTTTGAACAATTTACATTTTTAATTAAATTTATTGATACATACAAAATTTTGAATTTTCATTCAAAAACAATAGCTTCTATAAGTTATATACATAATTAAATAATAAACATTTAAAAATAATGGCGCTCATAATTTATATTTATAATTCGTATAAATATATTTATAATTGCATAAATTAATTGCTAGTAATATGTGAGCAGTATAATATTATGATGGTATCATATATAAATGTTTGCTTATACACTGGAATATTCTTTCAAAAATGAATAATTTTTATCCTTAATATATACTGATTCATGGTAAAAATAGATTAAAATATATCTTCCACGATTTTTAACTTTATACTCATAATTTTCTCTAAATATAAACAAAATTCACAGTAAAACACATATCTTAATGATTTTGAATAGTTAAACAATTCATAATCGAATCAATTAAACTCAACACTATAATCTATAATTTATGAAGTAAATTTTCATAAATAACTAACAAAAAAATAGAGATTATTCTAGAATAGAAATAGTAGATGATGAAAAAAGAAACAGCTAATTTAAATCTTGAAAATTAAAATATTCCCCTTGAAATTAAACTTTTCAATCTAATAATAATATTAAGTATTATAATATAAGATTTTTTTAAAATTATAAAATCTTTTTAAATTTATAAGATCTTTTTAAAATTATAAGATTTTTTTAAAATTTTTTTTTTATAATAATTATTAAAAATAAGGTTTAAAAATATTAAATTATTAAAAATAGATTTAAAAAAATAAATATAAAATTTTTTATTTTAAAAGATGGCAAAGAACAGCTTTTTGAGCATGTAATCTATTTTCAGCTTGATTTATAATAACTGAATTTTCTCCATCGATAACATCTTTTGTTACTTCTTCCCCACGAATAGCTGGTAAACAATGCATAAATATTGCATCTTCATTAGCTAATTTCATTAGTTTTGAGTTAACTTGATATTTTCCAAGAACATTCATCCGTTTTGCCTGTTCTTCTTCATCACCCATACTAACCCACACATCTGTATATACCACATCTGCATCTTTCACAGCATTTTCAACATCATCTGTAATAATGACACTTGAGTCTGACTCTTTAGCTATTGATTTTGCTTTTTCAACAATTTCTGGCTTTGGTTTGTAAATTTTTGGAGAAGCTACTTCTATATCCATTCCAAGATAAGCACATATTAGAAGGAGTGAGTTACAAACATTGTTTCCATCTCCCACATAAACAAATTTTCCATTAAAGTCTCCNTTGTGTTCTTTGACTGTTTGCATATCNGCTAATACTTGACAAGGATGTTCTAAGTTACTTAATCCATTTATTATCGGAACAGTAGATGATGATGCGAATTCAACTATGTCTTCATGTTCAATAGCTCTAATCATTATTCCATCTACATATCTACTTAAGACTTTTGCAGTATCTGAAACAGGCTCTCCTCTACCCATTTGCAAATCATTATCGGATAAAAATAGAGCATTACCACCTAATTCATACATTCCAACTTCAAATGATACTCTGGTACGAGTAGATGATTTTTGAAAAATCATAGCTAATGATTTTCCATCAAGTGGTTTACCCTTAATCAAGCCATGTTTAAACTTATTAGCTAAATCTAATATTTCTGTAATCTCGTCTTGAGCATCACAAATTGACAAAAAGTTTTTCATTATTCCTCTCCAATATTATTATTTTAAGCCTAGCTATTATCTTAAAATCACAGCTTACTATCTTTAGCTCATAGCTTAAATTAATAAATGTACTAAGTTTATTATAATGTTGGTTTATACATTATAAATTTTTCTTTTCTTAACTCTATTCTAAGTATATTTTAAGTTTTTTTTAAATAATAATGAGTTATAACTTATAAGTTATAATAAAATTTTTATTTTTTTAATAAATTATCTTTTTAATAAATTATTTTTTTAATAAATTATTTTTTTAATAAATTATCTTTTTAATGTTATGTTTCAAGCTATTCTCTCTTTCATAGCTAATCTCGAATTTCTTTCATATGCCTTATTCTTTTTTGAATTAACTCAGTTGTTCCAATATCTTTTCTATGGTAAAGGTTTCCTGAAACATACTTACAAGCTTCCTCTGCAATAGCTTCACTATCGGGTAGTGAATTTCCAATTCCTACAACTCCTAAAGCTCTTGAACTTGTGGTATATATTCCATCATCTTTTTGATTAACAGCTGCATAGAAAACTTTAGCTCCTAAGCTATTGATTTTATCTTCATCCACTTTAATTGGCATATTTGCAAATTTAGTTTCAGGATATCCATCTGGAACAAGGTATTTACAAACTGATGCTTTCTCTTCAAATGATATTTTTTTAAGATTACCATCTACTATAGCTTCACAAACATCAATCATTTTAGTTTTCATCAATGGAAGAACATTCATAACTTCAGGATCACCAAAACGGGCATTGTATTCAATAAGTTTTGGGCCGTCTTCACAAAGCATAAATTGACCGTAAAGAATTCCTTTATATGGGCTTGCTTCGTTTTTAATAGCTGTAAGTGTATCTTTCATAATATCCACTGATGATTCATAATCATCTTGAGTTAAAAATGGAAGTATTCCATTGTTGTCGGAAAATGATCCCATTCCTCCAGTAATTGGGCCCCGACCTCCTTCAAAAGCACAAGGATGGTCTTGAGCTACTGGCATAGCTGCGAGATTATTTCCATCACAAAAAGCTTGTACAGTAAATTCTTCTCCAATGAGTCGTTCTTCAATAATAACTTGTGGGAAACCACCCATTTTTGTTTCCATAACTTCTTTTGCATAAGTTTTTGCTTCTTGATTATCTTTTAAATGATCTCCAACTATTTTAACTCCTTTACCCCCAGTTAAACCAACGGGTTTTACAACGGCGTCTCTATCAAAATCATCTAAAAATTCTACAATATCCTCATAGTTATCAAATACTTTGTAAATTACAGAACCTTTGATTCTATAATCTTCAAACAGCTTTCTCATAAATGATTTGTCTGTTTCAATTTTAGCTGCTTCAATATTTGGACCAACACAGCTAACGCCATGTTTTTCAAGCTCATCAACTATTCCTTTTCCAAGAGGACCTTCTGGCCCAATAACGGCTATATCAATATTTTTTTCTTCAGCATACTTAGCTACTTTTTCGACTTCCCCTTCATTTCCTTGTTTAAAAGTGGCTATTTTCGCAATTCCTGGATTTTTGTTGGACATGTATGAAAATAATTCAACATCATCCTTTAATGATTCGCAAATTGCATGTTCTCTTGCACCTGTTCCAACTACCAAAACATTCATTTTTAAATCCCCAAGATATTTTTAAGTTATTTTTTCAATATATTTTAAGATATTTATTTTAATAATTTTTATTTAAGATATTTTTTCATTATATTTTAAGATATTTATTTTAATAATTTTTATTTAAGATATTTTTTCAATATTTTTTTTAAGGTATTTTTTCATA
>WRNS01000022.1 GCA_009776495.1 Methanobrevibacter sp.
AGTCCAATGTATAGAACTTTAGTCCCACAATTTTTTAAAGAAGCTATTGTTGAGGATGATTAAATTCATGGCAGTATCAGACTTTTTTTCCCTCTATTTTTATTGTTTGGAATATTTTGCTTATTTATAATATTATTATTGTTTCCATCTTTTTAAAGTTGGGAAAAATTCTTCCATTTGTTTTTTTGCTTCTGTTATTTCTATAGAATGAGCTTCTGCAACTTTAGGAGCACAAAAATTAATCATGTCTTCCATAGTCATTTCTGCAACAAAATCTCCTTTGTCATAACAATATTTACAATATTCTTCACTGACATTTCCATCTTTTTCTGTTCCTAAAATGTCATCACTCATTAAAGGCATTCCACATGATTGACAAAAGTTCATTTCTTCACTATTCATTTTATCACCTAATTTTAATTAATCGAATTTCTTAATTAGCTATTGATATAATAGCTAATAATTTTTTTAAAAATCAGATTTTTAATTAATTGTATTCTTGATATTATTATTAATTATATTTAAACTTGTTTTTTCCGTAAACACCATGTTTACATCTAGTTTTTTCCTTTATTTTAATAGTTCTTTGATTTCTTTAAGAATTAAATCATTTAAATCTTCTTCTTCCTTTATAATTTTCTTATTTGATGGATCTAATAATTCTATTTCATTTAATAGCTCATCGTTTTTTGATTCTATTGCTCGATTTTTTGCTTCCTTTTTACTTATTAAGTTAATACTTAAAACTTCTTCAAGACCTTTATTATTTATAAAATAAGTGTATTTAATAAAATAATTTACTAACCAAGATCTTAAAATGTTCAATCCTTCGTGTTTTTCTTGACTTTCTTTTAATTCTTTCTTTTTATAGTTTCCATTATCTAAAGTATCTAAATTATTGTTTAATTGAATAATTTTCTTAAAATAATACTTACCTTTTTTTAAATTAATATTTAACTCTTGTTCTCCGGTATCCATTGTTTTTATTAGACTTTCTTTATAATTTTCTGAGTTTTCACCATTTAACTTGTTCATATCATGATAGCTATAGATAATCAATTTTGTTTTTTCCTTGATGAAGACATTTACATCTTTAAATACAGGTAACATGATTAATATTCCAGTATCTGTAGATTCTCTTTTTAAAGTCAACCCTTTAATCTCATCCTCAAATAACTTAGCTATTAATTCTGGAACAGTAGTATTCTCATGTTCACAATAAATACTTATTTTTTCCATAAGTGACTGAGATAATCTAAAACTATAAGGTTTTTTATCTGGGTACTTTTTCAGTCTTTTAAGCATACTATTTGTTCCTTTCATGTGTTTGAAGTTATTAGCTATTTTTTTCTTTTTTTCTTTTAATTTTTTTTATCTATCTTAATTATATTAAGTTTTTTTCATTACTTTTTATTACTTTTTATTACTTTTCATTATTTTTCATTATTTTTCATTTCTTTTCATTACTTTTCAAATGCTCTCTAGCTCAGTTGCTTTATATACTAATGATGTATTTTATATTATCTAAACATTGAGATTGGTTTGAAATAGCTTTCATATATCTTGACTATTTTATAACTAATGAAAAATTTGAAATTTATTTTAATAATTTTGGATGATACAATGCCAACACAAAGAATAATTAAATTATCTAAAAAAGAAGCTTTAGTTAGAGGTATAAAAGGAAGAACTTATAAAGCTATTATTCGAGAGGGGATAGCTATTCCTAAAAATCCTGACACTTGTTATGTTGAGTTTATAAATAGTACTCCAGTAATATCTCGCTTTGATAAAATAGAAAAAGTTCCTTTAGAAAATAGCATGCCAGGTATGACAACACTTAAAATGTTTTCCTGATTAAAAATGTAAAAATAAATGAGCCAGGAGGGATTTGAACCCTCGATCTGCGGATCCGAAGTCCGCCGTCATATCCAGGCTAGACCACAGGCCCAAAGTTAAATATCCACATATCTAAATATTTAAATATATTAATATTTAAAATATCTTTTCTTTATAGATTTATTGATTTTTTCATTTTTTAGATATTTGTAAGTATTTATGAGAAAAATAATTGTTAAAAATACTTCAAATCAAATTTTAGTTTTTCTTCCTTTTTAAAGTATTTGGAAATTAATATTAAATTATCACAATATTTTTAAATTAAGTTTTTTTTTTTTTTAAAAATTGAAATTTTTCTATTTATATAAATCAAAGTTTTACAAGTTAAAAACGAAGTTTTTATAATAAATAAAATTCAATTTTTTTATAGAATTTAATAATTTATAATAATTTTTACAATATTTTTTTTTAAAATGAATTATTTAAATTCTATTGATTATTTTTTTATATTATGTTAAGAAATTAATTCAAATACTAGCTATTATTCTATTATTTGATGGAGAAATATTAATGTCAACAAAAAGAATTATACCATGTTTAGATTGTGATTTACAAGTTCCAGAAGGACGTGTCGTTAAAGGAGTTGAGTTTAAACAAATAAAATATGCTGGAAACCCTATTGAATTAGCTAAAAAGTATTATAATCAAGGTGCAGACGAAATTGTCCTTTTAGATATTACCGCCTCAAAGGAAAAAAGAGCTACCATGAAAAATGTGGTTGAAGCTGTTGCAAAAGAGGTTGCCATACCTATCTGTATAGGTGGTGGAATAGGAAAAGTTGATGATTATATTAATTTACTCAAAGCTGGGGCTCATAAATGTTCCACTAACACAGCAGCTATTCATAATCCTGAACTGATAAATGAAGCATCTGAAGCAGTTGGAACTCATGCTTGTGTTGTTGGAATTGATGCAAAAAGAAGATATTTAGATGACCCAAGTGAAAGTGATGAGAGAAACATTGTTGAGACGAAAAATGGCTACTGCTGGTTTGACACAAGTATTTATGGTGGAAGTGAATTTACAGGAATGGATGCTATTAACTGGGCTCAAGAGTGTGAACAAAGAGGAGCAGGAGAAATTCTTCTAACTTCAATGGATCGTGATGGAACCAAGGATGGTTACGATCTTGAACTCACCAAAGCTATTGTTGATGCTGTGGATATTCCTGTGATAGCTTCTGGAGGAGTGGGAAAACCAGAACACATTTTAGAAGCTTTCAAAATAGCTGATGCAGACGCGGCATTAGCTGCAAGCATCTTCCACTTCGATGAATATCCTGTTCCAGAGGTTAAAAAATACTTGAAAGAAAAAGGACTTAATGTAAACTTATGATTTTATATAAGTTTTTTTTTATTTATTTATTTTTTATTTACTTTTAATTTACTTTTAATAAATTTTTAATTTATTTTTAATTATTTTTTATTTATTTTTTTATTAATTTTTTATTAATTTATTTATTTAAAAACTTGAATCTCATGAAATTTAATTCCAAAATAAACATTAAACTCACCCAAAAATCAGGGCAAACATCACAGCCGCCATGGCTATTTAAAGACAATAGCTACTGTGAGGTAGTAGAAATAGCTAATACACCTCTTCTTTTAAAAGCACACCAAGAAGATAGTAGTAGTTTAAATGTAGAATATGAACTTCCAATAGCTAATTTTGATATTAATATCAATGAAATAGCTATTGAAAAGGAAATAGCTAAAATATTCGATTTGAATTTCGATTTAGACAAATTTTATAATTATTTATCAGAAGATCCTAAGTTAGAACCAGCTATTGATTTTTGCAATGGTCTTCGATTATTTTTAGCTAAAGATCCTTTTGAATGTATCATATCTTCTATAGCTTCAGCTAATAATTCAATAGCTAGATGGACCAAGTCAACAGCTAAAATTAAAGAAAAATGGGGTATAGCTACTGAATTTCCATCAGGGACTTTTTACAATTTTCCATCACCTAAGACCTTGATGAATGTTTATGAAGATGATTTTGAAGAATATGAAGCTATAGGTAGAACCATGGAACTTGAATGCTGCACTAACAACCTTAAATCTTGTGGAGTTGGTTATAGAGCACCTTACATTAAAAGAACAAGTGAAATTTTTACACTTGAAATGGACCTCTTAGATATTCTAAACATGGACTATGAAGATGCATATGATGAAATCCTACAGTTACCTGGAGTTGGACCAAAAGTAGCTGATTGTATTTTACTTTATGGTTATGGATTCAAAGAAGCGTTTCCATCAGATATATGGATAAAAAGAATAATTTCACATTTATATTTTGATAATAAGGATATTTCACTTAGTAAGGTCCGTGAGTTTGGGATGGAAAGATTTGGAGATTATGCTGGTTATGTACAGCTATATTTATTCCATTATGCTCGAAAATCTGGATTGATGAATAAAATAAAAAAATAAGGATATATGCTACGATTATATATTCATAATAGCTCTGTCCACATATAATATATTCCATCGATGATTATCTAAATCGCAAAAACCACAGCCATACATTTCTCCAATATTTTCCAGGGGAGCAAAAGATTTTCCTCCATTCGCTATTGCTTTTTCATATATTTCCTCTACTTCCTCTTTTGTTTCAACACCAATGGAAAATATGATTTCTGCGGATTCTTCTGTATTGGCAACGGTAGTTCTTGAAAAATTTTGAAATATATCTTTTTCAAAAAGCATTATATAAACTTCTTTTTCTCCTATAAATAATTGAACATTATTCATACCATGTACAAAGTTTTCTTTAACTGTAAATCCTATTTTTTCAAAAAATTCTTTTGATTTTTTAAGATTTTTTACAGGTAGATTAATCCAATAATCTTGAGGCATTTTTCATCACTTTCACAATTTAATCTGAAATCATCTTAAATCTTTTTGATTGCTTAAGATTTAAAATTTGTTTTTTTATATACAAAGTAATAAAAAAAAAAAAAATAAATAAATAAACAAATAGTGTGGATTTAGATGTTTAAAATCAAAATTAAGAATATTTATAATTTATTTTTAAGATAAATGATTATTTAATGGTTGTTAAAGTAACTAACCTGTAACAGTTACTTTTTCCATAACATCTCCTTGGGTAATTGAGTTTACAACATCCATACCTGAAATTACCTTTCCAAAAACGGTGTGAACTCCATCTAAATGTGGTTGAGGAGAGTGAGTTATAAAAAATTGGCTTCCACCAGTATCTTTCCCAGCATGAGCCATTGATAAAGCTCCAGTACCATGTTTATTATCATTTATTTCGCACTTTATTTGATAACCTGGTCCTCCAGTACCATCACCTTTTGGACATCCTCCTTGGATGACGAAATCTTCAAGGACTCTGTGGAATGTTAAACCATCATAAAATCCTTCTTTAGCTAATTTTTCAAAATTAGCTACTGTATTTGGAGCATCGTTATCAAATAATTCTAATTCAATTTTTCCTTTCTTGGTTTCAATAATAGCTTTTTTCATTGTATCACCTGATTTTTTTCTAAATATGTATTTTTTAACTTAAATTTTAATATAATTATAAATTTATCAAAATTTTTCTTTAATAAACTTAGATAATAAAAATTATTAATTTTTATCATTAAAATTAGTCTTTTTTAAACTTTAATAGATAATTGTAAATTTTTATCATTAAAAATTATGTTGTTAATCATATAATTAATTTATTATAATATTAATAATTTTTAAATAATTTACTAAAAATTAAAAAACTTATTTTAATAGTTTAATAAAAAATTTTTATAAATATAAAAGATAAATAATGTAGTAGATAAAATCAATTTGAAGATTTAATATTTTAATGAGGATTATAATGAATAACAAGGAAATAATAGACTTAGATTCAAAATATATCATGCAAACATATGGACGCCAACCAATAGCTATATCTCATGGAAAAGGAGCTGTTATTTGGGATGAGGATGGAAATGAATACTTAGATTTCTTTGCAGGAATAGCTGTAAATGCACTTGGTCAATCCCATCCAAAGGTAACTGAAACAATTCAAAAACAAGCTGGAAAACTTATACACGCTTCAAATGTTTACTTTACAGAAGAGCAGGTAAAATTAGCTAAAAAATTAGCAGAAATAACAATTTTTAACAAGGTTTTCTTTGCTAACAGTGGGGCCGAAGCTAATGAAGGAGCTATTAAATTAGCTAGAAAGTACACAGGACGTGGAGAAATAATAGCTACCAACAACTCATTCCATGGTAGAACACTTGTTACTGTTACAGCCACAGGCCAAGAAAAGTATAAAAAACCTTTTAAACCACTTCCATCTGGTTTTAAGCATGTGGATTTTGGGGATAGTGAAGCATTAGCTAATGCTATCGGTGATGACACCGCAGCAGTGATTTTAGAAGCTATTCAAGGAGAAGGAGGAGTTATAGTACCTCCTAAAAATTATTTGAAGGAAGTTGAAGCTATTTGCCGTGAAAATAATGTTCTTTTAATCTTAGATGAGGTTCAAACTGGTTTTGGAAGATGTGGAGAAATGTTTGCTTATGAACTCTTTGGGATAAAACCAGATATTATGACAATAGCTAAGGCTCTTGGTTCAGGATATCCTATTGGTGGTTTATTAGCATGTGATGAGGTAGCTAGTGCCTTTGACTATGGAGATCATGGCTCAACTTTCGGTGGAAATCCATTAGGATGTGCAGTAGCTATGACTGTAATTGAAACCATGAAAGATGAAAAATTAGTTGAAAATTCTAAAACAGTTGGAAAATATTTAAAGGACAAATTCATTGACTTGAAAGAAAAATATGATTTTATAAAAGATGTTCGTGGTTATGGTTTGTTTTTAGCTATTGAGCTAAACATGGAATGTAATTTTGTTGTGGATAAAATGAGGGAAAAAGGATTTTTAATAAATGCTACAGGTAAAAATGCTTTGAGATTTGCTCCTCCACTTATCATCACTAAAGAACAAGTGGATAAAATGGTTATTGCTTTAGATGAGGTGTTTTCGGATTTTTAAAGCTTATTTTTCATCGTTTTACCCAATTACTTTGGATATACATAATCAAATCCGTTATTATTAACGTCATTAACTAACATGTTGAAATCTCCCTCGCTATATCCCCACCATTGATATAAATACGGTGCTTTTGAGGCATTTTTAAGAGTTACACTTTCAATCAGTGGTTTAGCATAATTTTTAAAAAGTTCAGAATCAATTGAACTATTTGATGGTATTTTATCACTACTAATACCTATTTCATAATAAATCCCATCTTTATATGCTACACATAAATATCCTCCTAATTTAGTTGTTGCATTATGATATTTGGAAATAGTCTTTGAATCTTGATAATAAATTGTCCAAGTTATACCATTAACTTCATAGCTATGTATTTTCTTTGCACCAAACCATTCCCAAGTTTTATAAGAAAATGAAGCATTTTTTACAACACCGAATGTATAAAAAACATTATTGGAATGATCACTATAGTCTACTCTATAATCCTGAAGTATGTCTGATATTAAATCTGGTTCTTTAAATGCATTTCCTTGAATTTCACCATCCATAAACTTTGTTTTAAAAGATGTTTTTGAATGGAAAATTCCATCTCCTCCCAAAAAACAGACTAGTAGTACTGCACAAATTGCAACAATTCCTACCCCTATGAAAATCTTTTTATCCATTATAACCTCTCCTTTCATCATTGTTCAAATTATCATGCCTTTTTCACTAGTTTGGTATCAACTAACTAAAATAGTATTGTGAATTTTTGTTCCATTAAAATAATTTAGTTTTGATGAATAATTAGAATCTAAAGATTCAGATTTGTTTTTATTATTTTCAAATGATGTGTCTTTACCAATATGCTCAATATCGTTAGTATATGCCATATTAATCATTATCAAACTGATACTGATTACGATAGTTATTAAAATTATTATAATTAATAATTTTTTTCCCATTCCATCACCTTTTCATTAATTAATCGAATCATTAATCATGAAGCATGATATCTATAAACTTTAAAAGTTAATAGCTATTTACAATAATTTTTGATTATCATTTGGTTTTCAAAACATTATTTTTCTCATTGCTTTCTTTTATGAGATTACCTGCATCAGTTTTAAAAGATTTTATTTTATTTTTGTATTTTCCAGGAAGTGTGACTTTAACTTGAACAGTTTTACCTTTAGCTATTGCTTTAACACTAACTTTTTTAATCAACTTTTTACCATCAAAAACTCCTAGAACACTTTTACCAGCAGCTTTCTTTCCAATATTCTTTATATAGACCTTATGAGTGTTACCACTTTTAGTAGTTTTAACTATTTTAAGATCTGCTTTAAGATTTTTACTATTTGATGAAGAACTACTATAATTTGGTAAATTACCTGTTGAAAGACCACCAATATTTGCAGGGATATTACTTTTATTACCTTTGAATGTGAATGTTATACCTTTCTGTGATTCTATACTAGGTCCAGAATTATTAGTATAGGTTATAGCTACTGATGAAGACATACTTATTCCTACTAATGTAAAAAATAGTAATATTAATACTAAAATTTTTCTCGTTTTCATTGTTTTCACATACTTTAAAATTTTTTTTGAGATAAAAAAAATAGCTATAAAACTTTAAAATATTGTTAGTAGCTATTTTTTCTCAACACTTCTTTTTTTATCATTTAGCTTTTAAAACATTGTTTTTCTCATTACTTTCTTTTATGAGATTACCAGCATCAGTTTTAAAAGATTTTATTTTGTTTTTGTATTTTTTAGGAAGGGTAACTTTTACTTCAATGGTTTTACCTTTTCCTATAGATTTAGTACTGACTTTTTTAATTAATTTTTTTCCATCATAAACTCCTAAATAGCTTTTACCAGCAGCTTTTTTTCCAAAATTTGTTATATAGACCTTATGAGTGTTACCATTTTTAGTGGTTTTAGTTATTTTAAGATCGGCTTTATTTGTTGAAGATGATTTTTTGATAGAATTTAGCTCTTTCTGTGTTTTTTTATACGTGTTAAGGGCTTTAGCAGCTTCACTGTATTTTTTTTGTTGTTGTAGTTTTTGATAATCTTCATATGCTTTCATTGCTTTTGCATTTAAATAGTTCTGATAATCACTAGCATAAGTAGGACTTTTAAAATTAATAGGTGGGGTGTAGGCATTAGGGATATAGGTAGTAGGAAGAGTAATAGGATTAGGAATAATAGGTGTAGGAGGAGTATAAGTAGGTATAGGAGGAGTGTAAGTTGGAACAGTATATGTTGGAAGATTAAATGCTGCCACAGAAGAAATACTAATTCCTATCAGTGCCAAAATAGCTATTATTAATATTAAATTTTTTATTATTTTCATAATTTTTTCACCTGTTTTTGAAACTTTTTTGACAAATGAACCAATTTTTTGAAAATTTTGATTCTTTGTTTATATGCTTCTATTTTGTGAAAACAACATATAAACTTTTTGTTTTAAAAATAAGACGTATATACAGTAAATTAAGCTATAAAGCAGGGGGGGGGG
>WRNS01000023.1 GCA_009776495.1 Methanobrevibacter sp.
AATAAATAATTTAATAAATTTTGAATTATATTTAAAATCTTAATTATTATAAATTAAATAAGTTCTTCTTTAAAATAATTATAAAATTAAATAACATCATCTTTAAATTTTTATAAATTAAAATAGTTCTTCTTAAAATTTTTTTTCAAATTAATTTTATTTTTCAAGGTAGTATCCTTTTTTCATCCATCTGTCTAAAATTCCTTTATACCGAATTTTATTTTTTAAAACATGATTTTTGATACCAAAATTAAAAGATATGTTTCTAAATATTCTTTCATAAACAGAAAGAGGATTATTTTTTTCGAGTTTTCTTAAAAATTTACGGCTTAATTTTGAAATTTGGATACTATTTTTATCATTAATAGCTATATCCCCATGATTCAATTTAATTAAGAACTGACAGACAACAGCACCTCCAGAATTCCTTATTAATTCATTGATTACTTTTTGTGCTTTCTTACCACCATAATTTTCATAAGTTACAACTGAAAAGCAAGCTTTATTGAATAGTAGTCTCTCAAATACAAAATGACATCTGTCAATCATTATCTTAAAATGTCCTGATACATTAGTAACATATGTAGGACTGCCAAATATAACTCCATCACAATTTTCAATTTTTTTTGACAAATTTTCTAAACCATCATCTTTAATAATACAATTTCCTGTTTTATAACATGAAAGACAGCCATTGCAAAGTTGTAGGTTCATCATTGCTAAATCAATATATTCAATTTCAAGTGAAGGATTGATTTCAATCAATGAATCCTTAATTTTTCTAAGTATCTGACCTGTTGCACCTTTTATTCTTGGACTACCATTTATGATAAGAATTTTCATTATTATTACACCTTGTTTCATGGACTACCATTTAAGATAAGAATTTCCATTATTTCAACCAAAATCCTGCATATACAGAACAATTATGACAAATAAATAACATTATTACTCTCTTCTTACTTCGATGAAAACTTTATTTGTGGATTAATATACCTTTTACGTTTTTTTGTTGAATTACCATATTCTATTGCTCGAGATGGGCAACAATTAATACACCGAGAACAATGGCTACATTTTTTTCCCATCCATTCTGGTTTTCCATTTCTAATATGTATTACACGTGAAGGACATGTATTTTCACAAAGCCCACAATTAGTACATTCTTCTGTGACATAAAACTTCTTAGTTCTGCGAAATACTTCATAAAGTTTTTGCATGAAAAAACTTAAAAAAGAGACAGCACCATGATCTGCAAAAAATCCTTTTTTATTATTTTTTATCTCCTCAATTAATTTTTCGATTTCCTCCTCAGCAATAGCTAATGACGAATTTATTTCCTCTTTAGCTGGTGTATCATGTAAAATAATATAATTTGATGGCATCTTAACTGAATAGCTACTGTTTAATTCTAAATTTTTGGATTCTAATATTTTTGCCAAATATTTATCTGCATTTCTAGCTTTTCCAGCACATGTAATTACTGTGTATATGAATGGAGTTTCATCTACTTCTAATTTTAGCTTGTTCATGAATTCAGATACTATAGTCGGTAACCCCCAATAGTAAACTGGAAAAACAATTCCTATTTTTTCTCCTTTTTCAATTTTGTACTCAAAGTTTTTTTCATTTAATCCTAGAGCCATATCAATTAATTTCCCATCTTCAACTTCATGTATTTTCGAAGCAACAAATAATGAATTTCCCGTACCTGTAAAATAAAAAATCATATAAATCATTCCATTTTATATTAAATAAATAATTAGCTAAATTTTACAATTTATACAATTTATAAATACATAAATTAATAAATTAATAAATAATTAGCTAAATTTTACAATTTTTAAGTACATAATTAAATTTTCATAATTTTAGAATTTTATAAGTTTCGAATTGTATTTATAAAAAAATTATGTTTCATTCATTGTTTAAATTCAACAATTCATTAACTTCATCCACCATCTTTTCATTGATTCTTGCAACTAAAAATTTACCTTTTCGTTCAGTGAAAATTAATTCGGCATTGCTTAATTCTTTAAGATGATGAGATATAGTTGGAGCGCCAATATTAAAAGATTCAGCAATATCGCATATTAAACAACCATAGCTTGTTTTATAGCTAGTTTCCTGATTTTCAACGATTTTTAAATAAAGTTCTAACCTATTAGGGTTCGATAGCGCCTTAAAAACATTTGCCATTTTTTTAGTGTCCAAATAAACACCTAATTACAATTCGATAAGTATCAAAATATATATTATTAATTGTACTATATAAAGTTTTGCAATACTTAATCGATTATAGTGAATTATTTCTTTATTTATTCAAAAGTCCTTAGATTAAATATAATATACCATGATAAGCTAATTAAAAGGTTGTTTGTAGTGTGAAATTTTTATTTAATTTTACAAAATATCTAACTGTATTAAATTGGGAAGATTTATTAATAATAAAATGCATATATTTAATAAAAAATTAATAAAAAAATCAGATATCATATGATAAATCCAAACTTTAATGAATTAAAAATAAGATTATTAGAGGGAAACATTGATTTAAATAATTTTGATTGTGGGAACAGTGACTTAAACGAATTTTTAAAAGAAGATTCATTACTTCAAAAGAGATTGATGTTAAATACAACTTATCTCTTTTTCTTGGGAAATGATATAATTGGTTTTGTAACAATTTCTTCAGATGCCCTTAGTATAAAGAAATTAGGCAGAGAGTATAAAAAAAGGTTTAAAGACAAAAACATTATTTACAAAGATATTCCCTCAATTAAATTAGGGAGACTGGCAGTAGATAAGGAATTTCAAAATAGTGGAGTCGGGGATTTTTTAATCAGATGGCTTTTTTATTATAGTGTAAACAAAGCAGACGAATTGGGTTTTAGATTTATAAATATTGATGCATACATTCCATCATATAAATTTTATGAAAAATACCATTTCAAACCTATTTCAACAGATTTAACAAAAGATTTCAAGAAGTATGAAAGAACTAAAAATAGGGATAGAGAAAAAGCAAATAAGATGACAATTCCCATGTTTTTTGATTTGTATAAACTTAAACTAATAGGAAAATACCAGAAAATCTGATTTATCTAATATTAAACTATTTGCTATTATAGTAGCTATTATTCTAAGTTTTCAAAATCTTTAAAACTCTTAACAAGATCTTTTATAAATTTTATTTCTTCTTTTGAAGGTGGTTCTCGTAATCTATCTAAAAAATCTTCAGCTTCTTTCCCATATAGTGTTGGTGTTGGTGCAATAGGTTTAGCCATGTTTTAAACCTCTAATTTAATAAAAATGAATTTTTCATGCGAAAAATAATAAATCTTAAAAAAATATAATAATTTATTTAAATTTCATATTATTTAAAAATAGTTAATTAAAAAATATTTTAAAATTCTATTATAAACAAAAATCTATAAAAAACACCTACAAAAATAAAAAAAATTTTTTTAAAAATTCTAATAATGAATAAATTTCTAGAAAAAATACATGTATAAACTTATAAATATAATTATGATAAAATAAATAGAAAAATTAAAGATTATTAAGAAAAATAACTTAACTTGTGAAATTTATATTGGGTAATATTAATGAAAATAGCTAAAATATTAGTTCAAGGAATCGTCCAAGGAGTAGGATTTAGACCAACTGTGTATAGAATAGCTAATGCTTTAAATCTAAGAGGATATGTGCGAAATCTTGGGAATATAGTTGAAATAATATTGTTTGAGGATGAGAAAAAAACAAAAGAATTTATTGCTACTTTAAAGATGAAAAAACCACCAATATCAAAAATAAATTCAATTAAACTTCAATGGATAAATGAAACTGAAAACACCTATCTGGAAAATGACTGTTTTGAAATACTTGAAAGTTCATCTAATTTTTCTGGAGCTTCTGTAATTCCCCCTGACATAGCTATTTGTGATAATTGTTTAGAAGAAATAAATAATCCAAGCAACAGAAGATATAANTATCCTTTTACTGCATGTACTGATTGTGGACCTCGTTTTACTGTTATTGAAGATGTTCCATATGATAGAGATAAAACTACNATGGATGATTTTCCTTTATGTGATGATTGTATGGAAGAGTACANCAATCCATTGAATCGTCGNTATCACGCAGAAGCAAGTTGNTGTAATACTTGTGGACCAGAACTACAGTTACTTGACTCTAATCATCATGAATACAAGAAAAATCCCATAAAAAAAACTGTACAACTTTTAAATAAAGGAAAAATACTAGCTATGAAAGGAATAGGAGGAACACATTTAGTAGCTAAAGTAACAGAAGAGGAAGTAATTCAAACTCTGAGAAAACGATTAAATAGACCCAATCAGCCTTTTGCAGTTATGGCTCCAAACTTAAACACTGTAAAAACCTTTGCAGAAGTCTCCACAAAAGAAGCTAAGTCACTCACATCCAAAGAAAGACCTATAGTTGTATTAAAAAAAAACAGGGACTATGACTTTGCTGAATCTTTAGCTCCAGCCTTACATAATATTGGAGTTATGTTACCTTACTCTCCCCTACACCATATTTTATTTGATTACACTGATGAAGCCGCATATATAATGACTTCAGCAAATATTCCTGGAGAGCCAATGATGATTAAAAATAATGAAATTCTTTCAAACCTCTCTGGAATAGCTGACTATTACCTTCTTCACAATCGAAGAATATTTAATAGGTGTGATGATTCTGTAATTAGATATAGAAACGAGGAATTATCTTTTATAAGAAGATCAAGAGGTTATACTCCTGAACCATATGACTTAAATCATCTTAAATTAGTGAATAAAAATTTAAATGTTTTAGCTCTGGGTCCAGAGCTTGATGTGACATTTACACTTTTAAAAAAAGGTTTGGCTTACACTTCACAACACATAGGAAATACAAACAAGTTTAAAACCTACCAATTCCTTCAAGAAGCTAGTCAGAATATGATGAACATTACAAAAACCGATTCTTTTGACCTTATAGCTTGTGACATGCACCCCCAATTTTTTACCAGCCGTTTAGCTATTGAAATGGGAGAAAAATACGGTTGTGAGGTGGTTCCAGTTCAACATCATCATGCCCATGGAGCAGTTCTAGCTATAGATAACTCATTAGATGAACTTATTTTTATAGCTGCCGATGGAGTTGGATATGGAGATGATGGTACTCCATGGGGCGGAGAGATAATGTACACTGACATCAAAAGCTATGAACGATTAGGTTCACTTATGCCACAAAAAATGCCTGGTGGAGATATTTCAACCAAGTATCCTGTTCGAATGTTAACATCCCTTCTCTCAAATAATGATAATTTCGAATATGACGAGTTAAAAGACTTAATGGCGAATAATTATTCCCAATACTTCCCATATGGTGAAATTGAAATAAAAAATGTATTAAAACAAATTGATTCTAATTTAAATGTTGCGCTCACCACCAGTACAGGTAGAATTCTTGATTCCATAGCTGTTGCCTTAGGAATTTGTGGTGAAAGGACTTACGAAGGAGAATGTGCAATGAAGCTAGAGTCCTTTGCCTATGGAGCTACTGGAGATTTAACTATTTCCAAAAAAATAAAAAAAGTTGATAATCGACTAGTTTTAGATACAAGCTCCATAATGCAAAATATTATGGAATTAATAGCTAATGGAGAAAATAAAAAAGAAATAGCTGCTGCTGGTCAAGTTGCAATTAGTGAAGGTTTAGCAAAAATAGCTATTGATTGTGCTGATAAAAAAGGCATTGATGTTATTGGAGCTACTGGGGGAGTATTTTACAATGAAGCTATTACATTAGCTACTAAAAATTACATTGAAAAAGAAGAGTTCAAGTTTGTTCAACATATAAATTCATGTGCAGGAGATGGATCTGTATCTTTAGGACAAGCAGCTATTGTTTCTTCTCAAATGAGCTAGTTTTTTAATTATTTCTAAATAAATCCATTTGCATACTTTTTTGAAAATGGCTTTGATATTGAAAGGAAATTTTGAAAAACTGGCTTCCTACTTTAACAAAAGTCCTTACAACTACAAAAAGGGCTAGATTATGTTGGAGGAGTTAAGTATGAAGCAAAAAAGTGTTATTGGTTCATACATAAAATATCTGATATTATAGTGAAAGTGAATATTTGTTTAATTAGTTATATTAATCATTAATTTTATAAACATCATCTCTATTACCAATGTCTAAAATTCTAATCTCATTATCCACAATAATGTAAATGATTCTAAAATTTCTTATTCTCTCTCTAAAGTGATTTTTGTATTTTTTGGATAATGGTTTCCCATTATAAGGATTTTTTTTGATTTTATCTAGTTTTTTAATTATTTCTAAATAAAAACTTCTGTCTTTTTTCTTTTGTTTTTTAATAAAGTTATAGACATCCTTAGGAGCAAAAATTTCATATTCCTTCTTCTTCTTTGAGGATTGTTTCAACATCAACTTTTACCTTATCTCCCTGATCCATTTTCTCACTAATCTTATCCAGCTTATCAAAGAAAGAATCACATTCTTCTTCAGTATATTTTCTTCTAAATTTTAAAATCGCCTCATTATTCTCATTAACATCCCATTCAATTATCATGTTTTTTTCTAATCCTAATCTTTTTCTTACTTCTTTAGGTATTGTAGTTTGGTTTTTTCCAAAAATGTTAGTTATAGCTATCATAATATTTCACCTATAGTAATTCTAGTAATACTATAATTACTATAATATTTAAAATATTCAACTTATTTTTATGAAAAAATTACAAATCCTTAAAATTAAAAAATAATTATCTTTATAGTTCAAATAATCATACATAATAGCTTATTTATAATACTATTTAAAAATTATGACAATATTTATTTTTAGTATTATTAAATGATAATATTTATATAGTTTCTAAAAGTTTTCTATTTTTATAAGTATATGTAAAAATTATTATCTTGATTAAAATGATTTAAAAATATTTTTTAAAAAATTTCTTAATAATATAAACAATGAAAAAGAGTACATCCTATTTATAAATCCTAAAATTAGAACTTATAAATAAAAACTTCATTTTAATAATACATAAGTAGCCAGAAAAATTGCGCCAAAACAGGTTAATATTAGATTTAGAGAAAGTCCATGAGTTAGTTGTTGGTAGTTCAAAATAGTAGTGATTTTATGATGAAAAAAACCATTAGTGAAAGTAATAGAGATGCTTGGAATCAAGCATTGAAATATCATCAAAAGGCAAGAAACAATTCATTGCAAATTGGTTTTAAAAATCCTGAGTTTACAACACTAAATCGTGATTGTGATGAAATATTAATTATTAAATTAAAAAATATAGGTCTTTCTGGTAAAACTATTGCACAAATACCTTGTAACAATGGAAGAGAGTTATTATCACTAATGCACTTTGGCTCAAAAGAAGGACTGGGATTTGATATTTCAGATATAGCTATATCAGAAGCTAAAGAACTTGCAGAGATATCAAAACTAAATGTTAAATTTGAAAGAGTTGATATTTTAGAAATTGATAATAAGTACAATAGTTATTTTGATTTTATCTACATTTCTGAAGGTTCACTCCAATGGTTTCCTGATTTAAATGATTATTTTTCTGTTGTAAGCAGACTTTTGAAAAAAGATGGAAAGATATTAATTTTTGAAATACATCCATTTGCATACTTTTTTGAAAATGGATTTGATATTAAAAAAGGAAATTTTGAAAAACTGACTTCATATTTTAACAAAGATCCTTACAACTATAAAAATGGGTTAGATTATGTTGGGGGAGTTGAATATGAATCAAAAGAGTGTTATTGGTTCATGCATAAAATATCCAATATTATAAGTGCTATATTACAAAATGATATAGAAATTAAAGAATTTAATGAATATAATGTGGAAATGGCGAATAATAACTCGATCAAATTTTTAGACAAGTTTCCCCTTAGCTATATTATTGTAGGTAAAAAGAAATAAAAAGAGAGTGTCCAAAAAGCAATTTTTGTAAATGAAAATGCTTAAAAAACAATGAATTTTTAGTGAAATGCCTTTATTCGACATTTATTTCAAAAAAATTTAAATTTGTTCATAATCTTCTTTCAGTACGCTCTAAAATATACTCTGCTCTATTTTTAAGATTATCATACAAACGAATCAAACTTTTAAGCTCTTCAACAGCTTCCCAATGACCTTGATCAATCTTTTTTTCAATTTCCAATAGCTTTGACCACTCATCACCAGATGGTAGTTGTTTTAATTGTAAAATATCCTCTGAAATCTTTATATCGAAAGAATTTTCTGTAACAGTTATATTAATACTAAAGTCATGAGGCATATCATAATATTTACGAGGCCTTCCTCTAACAATTTTTTTAAAAGAGGATTCTAATAATCCAAGTTCTTCCATAGCTCGTAAATGTTCTATAATAGCTTTTTGACCAATTTCTAACTCTTTAGATATTTCACTAACAAATCTTGGCTCTTCTCTGAGTAAATTAATTATTTCTCGCCGGGTTCGGCATCCCATAACATCAAGTAGGTCTTCCATGTCAACATTATAAAAAGGATTTTGTGTAGAATTATTTGTCATCACTACTATTATGTATCGAAACATTTATATAACTTTTTGTTACTATAATAGTAATGAGAAAGATAACTTTTTGTAACTTTAATATTTTTTTATGAAAATAAGCTATAAAACTTTTGTAACTTTAATATTTTTTGATGAAAATAAGCTATAAAACAATGACTATCATCTGAATTCATTTTTAAAATATTAAAAAATATTAAAATAAAAAGAAATAGTTATTAATAGCTATTTTTACTTAAAAAGATGAAAACAATAGCTAACAATTATTTTATCAATTTTTAAAAGAATTTTAAATTAATTTTAATTTATTTTAAATGAATTTTAAAAGAATTTTAATTTATTTTAAAAAATCAATGATAAAAATAAAATTTACAATTAATAATAATAATAAAAAAAAAAAAAAAAATGTTTAAAAAAAAAATACTTGATATATGA
>WRNS01000024.1 GCA_009776495.1 Methanobrevibacter sp.
CTTTTTTTAACTTTTTTTTATTTTTTATTTATTTTTTATTCTTTTTTTAACTTTTTTTTATTTTTTATTTATTTTTTATTCTTTTTTTATTTTTATATTCTTTTTTTATTTTTTATCCTTTTTTTAACTTTTTTTTATTTTTATATTCTTTTTTTAACTTTTTTTACTTTTTTATTCTTTTTTTTCATTTTTACATTCTTTTTTATTCTTTTTTTTCATTATTATCTTTTATTTTGTACTATACAATGGAACAAAATTTTTTTCACTTTATATCTTTTTTTAAATTGTAATTTTATTTATTATTTTGATAAATAAAAATTTAATCATAGAACTGTCTAAATTGTATCATTTTTAAGTATTTCTTTATTAAACTGATAGATGCTGGATTAAATATTTTATAGATACTTTTATAAGTAATTAAATTATATATTAACTTTGTTAATCAAGAAATATATTTCATTAACTGTGAGGTAATGGAATTATAGGACTTGATTTTAATAGAGGTGAAAAAATTTCGATGAAAAATAAAGCTTTGCTTTTTGCAATAGCTTGTGTTTTTTTAATAAGTATTAGTGTGACTTATGCGACTGATGTTGGTGTAGATAATAGACCAACAAAACTGTCCCAAGATGATATTACAGATGCTTCTGTATCTGTGGATAAATATGTTTCAAAAAATGGAAAATTACCAAATAGTGTGAAAATTTCAAATTATAAATTTTCCATGCCTGAGTACATGTATTTATTGGCAAAAACTGTAGAATATAAATATAATAAAAATGATTCTCAAGTAACTGTCAAATATAATGTTAAAAACCCAACAGGTCCTTCAGGAAATAATATTAAAGGAAAAATAAATGCTGCCGATTGTAAAGATTATACAAAAAGAGTAGCTAATTTTATTTCTAAAGAAGGGATTGCTCCAAATTATGTTAGAACACCGTTAGGTAATATACAATATCAACAAACAATTTATAGTTTTATTAAAATACTTGGAGAAACAAAGGATAACATCCCACCAAAGAGTATATCTTTAAATTTTAATAAAAACAGTAAAATTAACAAAAATTTACCGAAATATTCAAGACCTGGCGTTTCAAATGAATCTTCTGATGTAGATATCAAATTAAATAATTTATCTGGAACAGATGGATTATTAAAATTACAAAAATATATGAACCAAAACTTAAATCATAGAAGTGGTGGTTCTCATACTGCAGAGGGTGTTGAAAAGACTAAAACTGGTGATTGTTGGGGATTAGCTGAATGGGCTGCAAAGCAACTTAAAGCTAATGGTTATGAGGTTAGAATTGTTCAAGGCAGTACTAGTGCCGCTTGGAATCATCGTTGGGTACAAGCAAAAATCGATGGAAAATGGATTAACTTTGAATCATCTTTGGTAACAAAGAGATATGGAAGTAAACATTATACTACTACTTGTGCAAAAGTAAGTAAAATTGTAAAATATTTATAATTTTTACTTTTTTTATTTTTTAGAGCTAATAAAAACGATTTTTTAAGTTTTTGTTTGCCAATTTTTTTATTTTTTTATTTTTTTCCTTTCAGCGATAGCTATCTAGATTTAATGATATTTTCAACAATTTTTTTTAATAAATTTTTTTCTTTCATTAAAATACGATTTTTATATTTTCATTGGTTTTGTTTTGGTGAATTTTTAGATTTTTGACTTGATTTTATTCGATAATTTTCATTGGTTTTGTTTTGGTGAATTTTTAGATTTTGGGCTTGATTTTATTCAATATTTTTTAAGAAAAAAATCTTTTATTTTAACGAAAAATACATATATAAAAAGGATAATACTAAATTATGAATATTACTTATATTTTATAAAATTGTTTTAGTCTATAAAAATTTAAAGGAGGAATGACGTTGCCTAAGGTTACAACACCAATAGTTATATTAAATTTTAAGACTTACACGGAATCAAGTGGTGTAAATGCATTGAAATTAGCTAAAGCCTTAGAAAATGTAGCTAATGAATCTGGAATTACAATGGTTGCTGCACCACAAACTGCAGACATTTTCAGAATAAACAATGAAACAAACATTCCAATATTTGCTCAACATATTGATCCTATTAGTCCAGGAGGACATACTGGAAGCAATCTTTTAGAATGCTTAATTGAATCTGGGATTAATGGAACGTTATTAAATCATTCAGAGATAAGAATGAAATTAGCTGATATTGGGGAGCTCGTTACTAAAATTAGAGGCAATGAATTATTTTCAGTTGTTTGTACAAACAATATTGAAACTAGTGTAGCTGCAGCTACTCTTAATCCTAATTTTGTTGCTGTTGAACCTCCAGAACTCATTGGTTCAGGTATTCCAGTTTCTCAAGCCGAACCAGAAATTGTTGAAGGAACGGTAGCTAAAGTGAAAAAAGTTAATAAAAATGTGGAAGTTCTATGTGGAGCAGGGATTTCTACTGGTGAAGACATGAAAGCAGCTATGGATTTAGGCGCATCTGGAGTTCTTTTAGCATCAGGAATTATTTTGGATGATAATCCAGAAAAAGCCTTGTTAGATTTAGTAAGTAAAATTTGATATTTTTTTAAATTATTATCTAATTTTTTAAATTATCAATGAAATTTTCTAATTAAAATTAAATTTGTTATTTATATCAATTTTTTTAATTATAATGAAGTTTGTTATTTAAATCAATTTTTTTAATTAAAATGAAGTTTGTTATTTATATCCAATTTTTTAATTATAATGAAATTTTTAATTTATAATCTAATTTTTTAATTCATAATAAAATTTTAATTTATAAATTATCTTCTAATAAAAAATAAAAATAAAAAAATAAAAATTATATAGAACTAAAAAAATAAAAATAAAAATTTTACGGAGAGGTTATTTATGGGGTTTATTAAAGCATTTTCAGGAGCAATAGGTGGAACATTTGCAGATCAATGGAAAGATTTTCTTTTACCAAGACGGGATGTCACTCCAACATCTGTAATGTTTGAGGCAGTACCGCAAGGAACTAATGCAGGTCGTGGTTCAAATACAAGTGGATCAAAGAATATTATTACAAATGACACTAAGATAATTGTACCAGAAGGGACAGCCTTGATTACATTTCAGGATGGAGAAATAACTGGATGTGTTGCTGAGCCAGGAGGATTTATATATTCCTCTGATGATCCTAATTCTAAATCATTGTTTGCAGGAGATGGAATAAATTCCTCTTTAATTAAACAATCATGGAATCGTTTTAAATTTGGAGGGCAACCAGCTTCTCAACAACTAGCATTTTATATAAATTTTAAAGAAATACCTAATAATCGTTTTGGAACTCAATCAGAAATATATTGGGATGATGCATATTTAGGTGCACAAGTAGGAGCAATTACAAGAGGAACATATACTTTAAAAATAGTTGACCCAATTTTATTTGTTAAGAATTTTGTACCTGTAATGTATTATCAACCAGATGCACCAATATTAGATTTTGCAGATATGGATAATGATATAGGTTCTCAACTATTCAATGAATTTGTAGGTAGCTTATCAGCAGCATTTTCAAATTATACAAATGATCCTAATAAAGGAAATCGTATTGCAAACATTCAAAGAGATCAAATTGGCTTTGCATCATCAATGTCACAAGCTGTGGAAGATGGATACCAATGGAAAACAGACAGAGGCATTGAAATAATAAAAGTTGCTTTACAATCAATTGAATATGATGAAGATACAAAATCATTGTTAAGTGATGTTAAAAAAGCAGATGCTTTGTCTGGATCACGTGGAAACTCATTTATGCAACAATCAGTAGCACGAGGTGTGGAATCTGCAGGAGAAAGTGGTGGTGGAGCAAATATGGCATTCATGGGAATGGGAATGAATGCAGCTGGTGGTATGATGAATGCTACCACACAAGATGATGGTCAAACACCTCAATCACAACAAATTCAACAACAAGCTTTGAATCAACAGCCAACCGAACCACAAGCGCCAGAAACTACAGATTCGAAAAAAGAAGAAGATCCTTTAGATAGATTACTAAAACTTAAACAATTACTTGATGCAGGAGCTATAACACAAGAAGAATTCGATAAAGAAAAATCGAAGATTTTAGATGTATAGTCTATGGAAAGCTATGATTTTAGGAGGATAGTCTATGCAAGAAGATAATGGGGGTAATTTAGATAATCCGGATGAGATTGCATCTGATGCACAAAATCAAAATGAGGATGTAGCTAATTTAGATAATCAAGATAATAACGATCTAAATATCTATTCTGATGAACCTAAAATTATTCAATCAGATGAGGATGCTAAAAACGGACAATTTAAATGCCCTAAATGTGGTTCAACTGATATTTCATTAAATTCAAGTGATGGTAAATTAAGATGTAATTTTTGTAGACATGAATTTGAGCCAGAAGAAGTTGGAGCAGATTCAGCTTCAAATTTACGTAACTTAAAAGGTGAAGTATTTGGTTCAGGAGCTCAAGATATTGTTGCAGATACAGAGGATGTTTTAACTTTCAAGTGTAGTAGCTGTGGAGCTGAGGTAATAATTGATACAAGCGAAGCTGCTCAAGCAAGATGTCATTGGTGCAGAAACACTTTATCAGTCAATCAGCAAATTCCTAATGGAGCCATCCCTGATATTGTATTACCCTTCAAATTGAAAAAGGAGGATGCCAAAGCTGAAATTGAAAAATTTGTAGGAAATAGACAATTTTTTGCACATCCAAAATTCAAAGAAGAATTCACAACACAAAATGTTATGGGAGTTTACTTACCCTATATGGTTGTTGATATCAATGGTCATTCAATACTNTCTGGGCAAGGAGAACATCTAGTGAGGACTTATNTTAGTGGAAGCAAGGATANTAAAACCACATATTATGATGCAGATTTATATGATGTTGAACGTGAATTTGATTTACTTATAGATGATTTGACCATTGAATCAAGTTCTGATAAATTAAAAGATGCTCCTTCGGAGAAAACAAACAATATAATTAATTCAATCATGCCGTTCGATACAGAAAATAGTGTAAAATGGAATGCTAACTATTTAAAAGGTTATTCTTCAGAAAAACGAGATATTAATATTGAACAATTAAAAGGTATCGTAAATACTCAGGTAAAAGACATTGCAAGGTATCAAGCTAATGCAACTTTAACACATTACGACAGAGGTGTCAAGTGGTCAAACGAGCAGTTAGATATTAAAGGTCAAAAATGGATTGCATCATATTTACCTGTGTGGATATATAGCTACCATCAAGTTAAAAGTAAGCAAAAAAGTCTTCTACATTATGTAGCTGTAAATGCTAGAACAAAAGAAACAATGGGAAGTATACCAATACACATGCCTAAACTATTAGGAGTTTCAGCTATAGTAGAATTATTTGGAATCATTATAGCACTTTTGGCTGCACCATTTACTGATGATTATTCTTGGATTTTTTCTATTGCAGGGTTTATATATTTTGCGTATATCTATTTCAGATATCGTAATACAAATGCAAGGCATTTCCACGAAAAAGAAACCAAAGCTACGATGGAAAATCTTAAAGAGTCTGACGTCTTCATTACTCAACGAACTGGTCTTACAAACTCAAGAATGAGTGGGGCTAACAATAGGAAAGTAAGTAATCAAAGTTTTATACAATCTTTGATGGACTAGGAAAACATTATTAGACTATTCATTGTGGGATATAATGGCAATTGAATTTAATACAATCGATGACTTTGATATCGAAGGAAAAACTATTTTAGTTCGGGTTGATATTAATGCTCCTGTTGATCCTAACTCAGGAGTAATATTAGATGATACTCGGATGAAATTACATAGTGAAACTCTTAAAGAGTTATCTAAAAAAGGAGCCAAAGTTGTTGTTTTAGCTCATCAAAGTAGACCAGGTAAAAAGGATTTTACTACATTGGAGCAACATAATAAGGTCCTTTCAAGGAATTTAAGGATCGATGTTAAATATATAGATTCTCTCTTTTCCCATGAAGCTAAAAAAGCTATAAAATCTCTTAAAAACCATGAGATTCTCCTTCTTGAAAATGTAAGATTTTTTTCAGAGGAATCCATTAATAAACCAGCATATGAGCAATCTAAAACCATTCTTCCACAAAAATTAGCTCCTTTGGCAGATATCTTTATAAACGATGCTTTTGCAGCGGCACATAGATCACAACCCTCTCTTGTTGGATTCACACCCATTATTCCGTCTGCAGCAGGTAGAGTTATGGAAAAAGAGTTAAAAGTAATTCAAAATGCTATTGATAAGGTTCAAAAACCATGTGTTTTTCTTCTTGGGGGTATGAAAGCTGATGATTCTATTGATGTTATGGAAAATGTTTTAAAAAGTGGAACCGCAGATTATGTTTTAACTACAGGTCTTGTAGCTAATATAATCCTTTTAGCTTCTGGAGTAAACATAGGCAAGCCAAGCAAAAATTTCATAAAAGATAAAGATTACTGTTATTTAGTTAAAAAATCAAAAAAACTACTTAAAAAATGGGAATCTAAAATTGTTTATCCAAAGGATGTAGCTGTTGAAAATGAAAACAAAGAAAGGCTGGATGTTCCAATATCAGATATTCCAGACTTTCCAATTTTTGATATTGGAGTAGAATCTATTAAAGAGTATGCAAAAATTATAAGATCTGCAAAAACTATATTTGCCAATGGTCCAGCAGGAGTATTTGAAAATCCAAAATTTGCTATGGGTACTGAAGATATCCTCAATGCAATAGCTAGTTCTAAAGGGTTTTCTATAATTGGCGGTGGACATATTGCAGCAGCTACAGTATCTATGGGCTTTGAAAATGATGTGAATCATGTTAGTAGTGGTGGAGGAGCTTGTATAAATCTTTTAGCTGGTAACAAATTAGCTGCTGTCGAAGCATTAGAAAACTCAGCTAAAATATTTAAAAATCAGAAAAAATAATATAAATGTAGTACTTTTTTTTAAATTAATTTATTAATTAATTTATTCATTTATTAATTCATATATTGTTCAATTTGTAGAATCAAATTTCTTTTTCAATAGTTCACTAGCTATTTTAGGATTGTCACTATTCATTATTGCTGAAACAACAGAAATTCCTCCTATTCCTGTGTTGATTAGTTTTTTATCTATATTATTTTCTTTCAATCCTCCAATAGCTACAATTGGAATATTTACATTATCAACAATTTTTTTTAAATAATCCATTGTGATACATGCTGATTCTTTAGTTTCAGTAGGATATATTGCTCCGGTTCCTATATAATCTGCTCCATCTTTTTCTGCTTTTTTTGCTGTGGAAACTGTAGCTGCTGAAACTCCTAATATTTTATCATTCCCAATAATTGTTCTAACTGCATCTGCAGGAAGATCATTTTGTCCAACATGTACCCCGTCGGCATCGATGGACATAGCTACATCTATTCTATCATTTACAATTAAAGGAACATCATAATTATCCGTTATTTTTTTTACTTCTAAGCTTAATTTATAAAAATCTATTGTTGGTTTATTTTTCTCCCTAATTTGAACAACTGTTACTCCTCCAAGAATAGATTCTTCTATAATTTTTAAAAATTCGTCACTTGATTTATTATCACTGTTTGTAACTAGATATAAGGAATAATCAACTTTATCTTTCATAATAATCATCATGTTTTATTATTTTTTTTATATTAAAATCGAGCAATATATTTCTAATTGGAGATTATATACTTCATTGGATTTTTATATATTTATTTTAAATAATTTTGTTTCATTTGAAATATTTTCTTCATTTAAAAGATATAAATAATCTATTAAACAAGTTCTAAATGTTCCTGGTCCTTTATTATGGGTTTTAACATATTTTCCTGCATTTTCACCAGCTATACCCATAGCTGTTGTTGCGGCTATTCCTGCTATAAATGGCTCATTAGCTCCAGAAAATGTTCCTACAATTGAACTTAGCATACAACCGCTTCCTGTAACTTTTGCCATCATTGGATCTCCATTTTGGCTTATAAATGTTTCTTTTCCATTTGAAATGATGTCTATAGGGCCGCTAGCTATTATTACAGCATTTGTTTTTTTAGCTAAACCTTTCACAATTTTAGAATTTTCATCTAAATTTTCCTCAGAAACTATATCGTTTTCACTCACATCCACTCCTTTTGCTAGATTGCTAGCTACGTTTTCCATTTCTTCTATTTTTAAAAGATTAGCTATTGCTTTCACCTCAGACATGTTTCCTCGAATAGCTGTTATATCATACTTATCAATTAATTCAATAACTTTTTCATTCCTAATCTTTATAATTCCTACTCCAACAGGATCTATAATTATTGGTTTATTATGTTCTGTTGCACAGTCACAAGCTTGGAATATAGCTTTCATCCTCTCTTCATTTAATTTTCCCATATTTATTACAAGAGAATTGGCTATTTTCACAATATCACAAATCTCTCCAATATCTTCACCCATTACTGGAGACCCACCAATAGCTAATATGGCGTTTGCACAGTCATTTATTGTAACAACATTTGTAGTACAATTTACAAGGGGAGTTACAGATTTAACATTTTGAATTGCTTGAATAATTTTATTTGACATGTTTTCAGATTTTTTAAACATTTTATTCCTCAAATAGTGATTTTCAAATCGGTTAAATATGATTATTATAATTTTGCCATGATTTCTAATTAATGATAAAATTATATTGTATTGACTTTTTTTTGATTTGATTAAAAATTTATAATAAATTTAATATTGTAT
>WRNS01000025.1 GCA_009776495.1 Methanobrevibacter sp.
TTATATTTAGTTGATTGTTTCTTTTTTCCAGTATATTTTTAGTTTCCCTTGTTTTGTTTAGTTTGGATTTGGTTTCAGCAAGTGTTTTTGTGTTAAGCTCCAAGTATTCTATTCTGTGGGTTTTCTCTTTAATGGTGTTTTTAAGTTCTGTTGTTTTAGCTATTTCTTCTTTGATTTGTGTTTTTAATAATTCATTTTTTTCTTTTAAATCGGTTGTTTCTGTCTTTAATTGGTTTTCTAAGTCTTTATTAGGTTCTTTTAATTCTTTGTACTTACTTTTTTCTAATATTTCTATTTGAATTGGATTATTTATTATTGATTCTGGAGCTATGTTAAGTTCTTTTAGAATTTTTTTATTAAGATTTATCAAATAACTGTATGTCTGGACTCCTTTTTTGTTTTTTGCTTTTTTGTTTGCTTTAATTAATGCTTTGACCAATTTAATCAATCCTATAAAAACGAGTTCTTAATTATTATAATATTGAGTTCATGGACTTACTATTTATTTTTTATGGAGTTACTAAAAAATTTCCAAGTTCAATAATGTCTTCAAATTTAGAATAAATTTAAAATAAAGATTTTAAAAAAGAAGTCCTTTTTTATTAATTTAAAAAATAGCTATATAAAAAAAGATTAATAGTTCTTGGTTTTCTTTGAAAATAAATTAGATTACTTGATTGGTTTAATAATCATCTATTGAATCGTTATATGAGAAGTTTCTTAGAATGTCGATTAAATGCCTATATGGTGCTTTTTTGGTGAGTAAAGTTAAAAAATGTCTTCAAATCAAAAGTTATTTCCACATGATAATATTTAGCTATTTTTTCTTTTAATTTTTCATAGTCCAAATAAAAGATAGGAGCTATAATTTAAATGCTTACCTTTGGTAAGTGTGTTTTATTTTAATGCAAGTAGTTAAATTATGAGAGGTGTCGAAAAACCATAATATTTTTGTTGAGTTATATTGATGTTCATATTTTTATTTTGTGGAAACGGTTCCTTGAAAAATAAAATACTTGAAAAAGCTTTCTATGAGCTTCTAGAAATAGTGTATACCTTTTCCATAGAATTTTTGTACCCTTATGTTATTTATCTGTGCATGAAAAACATTCAAACGGGCTTAGCTATTTCTGAAACACTTATAGGGACTAATTATACGTTAAATCGTGAAATAGCTACTTTAAATGAAAAATATTATTTGAGTTTTAGAGAGATCCATCTAAAACCTAATTTTTTAAAAATACTCTCCTCTTTCTTTTGTTGTAATTATATAGTTCGTGAAATATCGAACAAAATTAATCATGAAAGGTAGCCCTGAAGTAGGGCGACCAAAATTAGTAATGTGTAAATGAAAAAAATTAATGTTAAAGATTAGATGAGGGGGTGACCAAAACAGCCTCCCCTTAAAAAGTTCTTAGGAGTCGTAGTATTAATGAAAGTGGACGTTATGATTTTACTTTAGTAAACAAATTAAAGAATAGCTGTTTTTATTTAATTTTTAAAATTGGAATATATTTCCTCCACACACGACAGCTTCGAGTATGATCAGAAAATAGCTATTTCAACTACTGCTATAAAATCAGTAATAGCTCCAAATAATCAAATTATTTCTTGTTTTTATAATCAAATAATCTATAGCTATGGGAAATAGTCCAGTAGTTTTAAAAAGTTTCAAAATAAGCATGAAGGAATTTAAAAAGCTTTAATTTGGGTAGTCTCCTAAAAATTTTTTGTAATTTTTCTAGATTTTTCAATGTTGTTATTTTTTTAGCATTAAATAATGCTACAGTTTATTTGATTGCAGATATAATCAAATTAAAATTGTTTGGAAAAATTTCTTTTAAATTGTAGCTTATGTTCAGCAAAATCAATATCTTTCATTTTCATATAAATCTTTGCAAGTTCCATATACAGAGCATATACCTGGAAGCAGAGAGATTGTATTTTTTACTCTTTACTTGTATATAGTCCCCGATTTAACGAGTCTTTCAGTTATTTTCAAATGGGATGTAATAAAAACTTTTTATTGGTTTTATTTTTTCGAAAAAAAGTTCCTTAAACTGTTACCGAAAGTATTATATAGTAGTAATTACCAATAGTTAAATAGGAAGAATTGTAATATTTTAAATTTCTTTCTAAAAAATATATATAGGTAAAATTATGAAAAGCGAAGAGCATAAAGATTTAAGGGTTGAAGTAAACCACAGCCAAGCAAACCGACTAGACGAATTAAAATTAGGTATTAGAGCCGATTTAGGCATACATTACAGCAAAAATAAAATCATGAAATTAGCCATTGATGAATTTTTAAAAAACGTTAATAATAGTGAAGATTTAGCAAAATACATTAAAGGATGATTGAATAAATTGAATACAAAAAATATCAGTTCGTTCAGAACTAATGAAAGTGACAGAGAGAAGATTAGTAGAATCCAGAAGCATTTTGATTTGAAAAAAAAATCAGATGCTATTAGATTTGCAATTGCAGAACTATTTAAAAGTTTAAATGAGGTAAAATAATATTTAAAAATATAACAATTGTTATAATTTTAAAGGAGATAATTAAATGAGTGGAACAATCAACAATGATTTAGTTAAAGTATTAATGGCGACAATTGAGGCCATTAAGAAAGTTAAAAATTTATGTGAAATTTATGATAATGGAATGTATGATTTAAGCCCAAGTGTTGAAATGGAGCTTACAAAAGAGCTGAAAGATTTGGAAAATGAATTAGCGATTTTAAAAGCTATTTATAACATGTTGACTCCAATTGTAAAAAAAGGTATTGAAAATATTGTAGAAGAAACTGTGGAAGGAGATTTTGAAGCATATAATGATTATATTAGCTACGAAACATTCTATAATGAATTTAGTGATGAGGATATGAGAAATGTAGAACAATATCTAGGTATGAAATATAGTCAAAAATGTGACTCAGACTTCGGCATCAATCATTGGTGGACTAATGATATTGAAGAAATTTAAAAAAGGAGTTGTAACATAATGAAAAATGAAATACTAGAAGATTATTTATCAAAATATCTAGCGTTATTGTGGTTTGAAAATTCTGATTTAGAACAAATATTTTCACTAGAAGATCCTGAAGAAATTAAAATTTTCAAAAAATATTTAAGAAACAAAACTTCAGAACTTAAAGAACGTTTAATACGTGAAATTAACGAGGTATTAAGCTATAAAAAGTTCCTAGATGTTATACCAAGAAATCTATACATCATAGTACATAGTGAGCCCCAGTTAAATGAAAACGAGATTGAAAATGTAAAAAAGTTGCTAGGGTGTGAAGATTTTGACCAAAACGAAAATGAGGTCATATTTTGGAATTAAAAATGAGTAATTAAAAATTTGATAGAATTTCGCATGATATTTTTGGGAGTATCATGGGAAATAAAGACTATCAAGATATGAAGAAATATGTTTAGCACAAATATAATATTTGTTTTTTATCATATATAAAGTTTTTGCTGTTAATATAAGGCTGTTTTTTTATTCTAGATAGTTCTATCAATTTTTTAACTTTTTTTTCGATTTAGGGAGAGATTATAGTGGCAACTGAAAAGTTAAAAGAAAAAACGAACGTTTACAAAAAAATAATTAAGGAATATCCAATATTTGAAAAACAAATATTTGAAGAAGGCAAAATAAATTTCATAACTCTTGAACATCCCAAGAAAACAAATAAAACATGGAAAAAATATCAAACAAAACCAAATACAAAAAACAAACTAAAAAGACATAACGGGAACATAGGAATTGTTTTAGGTTTTGATAAAGAAAATAGAGATTATTGGTTAGGCGGATTAGATATAGATGGATTTAATCCAACTGATACAGAGTTAAAAAAATTTAATAATGATGAAAATGAAATATTTGCTAATTTAACAGCAGAAGAAAAAAGAGATTATAAAATAAAAACAAGAAAAGATTTATATGATTTATTAAAAGATTTATCTAATGTTTGGATAGATAAAACAGCTAATCAAGGTTATCATATTTTCTATTGGACTACTAAGGATTTTGTTGATAAATATCTTAAAAATATCTATTATCCTGAAGATTATCCTATCGAAATATTAAGAAATAAATCTATAACCTATCTTAATAAACATATTGAACATTTTACTCATGGACGGCAGTTTGTAGCCCCTTTTAGTGAAATTGAACAAAAAGACGGTATAAAACCTATTTATAAAATTATTTCAACAAAACAAGAGATTAATGAATTCTTTGAAAATCCAAAACCTAAAGAAAATATCTTAAATGAAATTAAAAAAATTGTAAAAGAGAATAAATTGGGATTCATATATAAAGAACCTGAAAAAATTCAAATAGAATACATTAAGCCAGAAAATAAAGAAAATAATCATATTGCTGTAAGTAATGGATCAGTGAAATCTAAAATTTATGATCCAGAAATTAGAGAAGAGTTGTTGAAAAAAATAATAGAAGCTGGTTATGTTGAGACAAATAGAAATAATTTTGGATATATTCTTATTTGTAATTTTAGAAGACATGGTTTAAATGAAAACGAAGTTTTTAACATTTTCAAAGAACTTAAAATCCCACAAGGAGAGACTGAACAAGGTTTTAAAACTATTAAGGGCTGGATAAGTAATAAGTTTAGGATTGATTTAGATAATATTGATAATAAAAAATTTGCTAGTTTCAATGCTCTTAAAAAAGAGATACTTGCATTAAATAATCCTGAAAGTACCTTACCTGTGCTTAATTGGTTTCAAATATTCTTTAATAAAAAGCAAGAATTAAAAAAACCACAAATTGCAATAATTAGCTACACATTAAGGGATTATTTTAATAATTCAATACCCAATAAGAAAATAAGAGATAAAGAGCATATGTTACTATCTTTATACTTTATTAAATTGTTTGAAAAATATAATGTGTCAGATGGTTCAATTTATGAAGTATTGAAGTTATCAATAGAGGATAATAATAAATTAAATGAAATTATAGAAGCATATTATGATGAAAACTTTTTAAAAGGCATAGAATTTTCTAAACTTTTTAAATTCTTGAATTCAAAAAAAATAATTAGTCCAAATCAATTATCCGATATTAAAAGAACTATATTAGCTATAGTAAATCCGCCAATAGTTTTTAATTGGCTAACAAAATCCAATAAAATAGAATACCAGTTAAAAGCTTCAAAAGTTGTTGAAAAAGAATATGATGTTAAAAGAACCGTGGATAAGTTTTATTATTATGATGAAAAACAAGATAGACATATAGAATTAAATCAAAGAACACTAGGAACTCAAATAAGAAATGATTATGAAATTTCTTTGCAAGATACTCAATTAAATTCAATATTAACAGGGATTCAGAGGGAAGATATACCAAACCCTTATGCATGGGGCTTTGAAAATGGGTTACTTGATATTAGAGATGGAACATTTATAGAAAACAAAAAATCAGTATTTACAATTAGGTATCTTGGTTTTACAGATGAATTAACAGGAGAATTTAAACCTTTCACCTATAACCCAGATATTAACACAGCTCCCAACTGGAATTATAATGAAATAACAAGAACACAAAGAACATTACAAGAAATATTAATACCAAAAAATGATAAAGACAATGAAACATTATATTATGATCATTTACAGCGTTTAGGGTCAAATTTACACCCTATTAATAAAAGTAAAAAAATAAGTGTTTATTTTGATGATATTGGAAATAATGGAAAAGAAATATTAAAAATAATTAGCGAACTTACATTAAATGGATTTCACGCAAATTTGAAACCTAATGAATTCTTAAATGACACATTTGGTGAGTCCACAACTCAAGCTAATAAAAATAGGATATTTATGGATGAAACTAAAAGAAATACATTTATAGGCAATGAAGATACATTAAAACGACGGTCTAGCGGGGGGCGTGGAGTAGATTCAAGGAAAATACAAAGTGCAGATGTTTATAAAGCAGAAACCAATCCTATGATGTACATACTAAGCAACTTCTTATTTATTATAGATATTGATGATACGGCTCTATTATACAGAACTGATTTTTTAAGACTACCCAATACTTTTGTAGAAAAGTCAAAGAATAATTTAGAAAATAATGAGTATATAAAAGATCCAAACTTAGATAACAAGCTAAAAAAAGATTTTAAAGGTTTAGAATGGTATGTGAATGCTCAGATTAAAGAATATTTAGGAATGAAAAAAAATAAAGAATCATTTTTAGCATCTCAAAGTGCTTTTGAAACATTAATGATAATAAACACAGATAATCCAATTCAAAATTGGTTTAAACTTCATATAGAAGTTACTAACAAAACCGAAGACATTATATCAAACAATATCATAAAACCAGAACTAGAATCATTTATCAAAAGAGAAAAAATAGATTATGATTTAGATAAATCTAATTTAAGTATAGACGTGGGAAATTGGTTAAAAGAATATTTCGAAAATCAAATGAATAATGAATGGAAAATAATTAAAATACGAAAATCAAGTGGAATATCTTATAGAGGGTTTAAATTTAAATCAGATAGACAAATAGAGAAAGATTATAGTACAAACTATATAATCGATGAAAGTACTGGAATAGCTATTGAAGATAATCTTTATATGTTAAATGAAGATGAAAAAAGAGTATTTAATAAAATTAAAGATAATCCTAGGATACATCATAAGGAATTACGAAAAGAGTATCCTGGAATAGCTATTGAAACTGTTATTGATAATCTTTATGAAAAAAACTTTGTTAAAGAAGCTAATTAATTAAAATAAGATCAAAACGGCTTTGTTTAAGCTCTATGTATAGCAAATGTATAGTTATGCATAGTTGTACTCAAACTATACATTTTCCAAACTCGAAGTTATGGGCGTTATAGCGTGTTTAGGAAGTTCTTATATATTATTTATTTTATTTTATTTTAATAATGTATAGTATGTATAGGTATTGGTAATGTTTGATTTTATGAAAATATTTGTTTTTTTTTAGTTAGCATATATACGAACATTAAGTTGATGGTTTTATTTCATGCATGGTAATTTGAGATTTATCAAGCTATACACTACTATACATTCTCGAAAAATCATTTTTTCAAGAAGCAATGAAAGAGCTTAAAAGTATGTAAATAATCGATTTCCTTTAAGTTTGAAAAAATGTATAGCAAATACCCCACTATACATTTTGCTATACACTACTATACATGATTTTAAAAAAATAATTTCATTAAATAAGAAAATTCTCCAGCTCACATTTTTTCATTATTGCAAATATGCAAATTAAAAATTTTTTATCAAAATCAAAATAGGGGGACTATTCAGAGGAACAAATAGAGAGTAATGACCCTACTCCTTGTGAATTATCAAAAAGGGCATTAAAAGAATTAATTGAATCAATGAATAATTCATTCAGGTTTAAAGTATTTAAACGACAAGGAGCTTCTGAAAGAAGAGGATTCTATCTTTAATTGAGATAGCTATAGCTAATACCTAAAAATAAATAATAAAAAAAAAGATTAAAGAAAAAAAGAGATTAAAAACAAGAAGTTTTAATCCCAGCTTTCACAACATATACTAATTTACATATTTTTTTTTAATTATATAAAATTATTTATTTTTAAAAGTTAGATTACTTTTGTAGAGATTTAGGAGTATAAAAGTTTTGATCCCTTCTAGCTAACGTTATGTTATTTAGGAAAAAAAACTTTCACAACTATATACTATTTTAGAAAGTTTCTATTTTCACTAATTTTAGTGGAGGGTTGGTAACATGATAGTAAATTTGTTATCATTGTTTTTTGTGATTTTTATTTATCATTTACTTGATATTTATAGAATCATGAGATAAATCCATTATTTTTAGTCATCTAGAAGCTTTGACAAGCTCCTATTTCTCTACATTTCTAATTTTAGAGATTATCAATAGTAATAAATTTGTGGATTTTCAGTAATAATAATAATAATAATAATAATAATAGATAATACTTTTATATATATATAATAATAATAAAACTGCGAATATAGGCTCGCAAAATTTTTATACACATATACACATGCGGTTATGTGTATAATTTTTTTTTAGCTTTGAATATTTTTTTTTACACTTGAAACAGTAACGGTTCCTAAGTAAAATTCATGACTTTTTTAATGAATAAACTACCATAACAGCTTATAAATTTTAAAATTGATTTTTTACTTCTTTTTAAAAATAATAAAGAAAAAATATGAAAATCATGAGTATTGATTTTTAAAAATTATGTGTATGATATGTATAAAATTTAAATTTTAATGTGTAGGATATGTATAAAATTTAAATTTTGATGTGTATAATTATGTGTATTAGAAAATAAATTTTATGTGTACGATTTGCTAAAACCTGTGTATAATCTGGGTTTTTTTATGTGTATGATTATGTGTATAAAAAATAAAAATTTATGTGTATGATATGTATAAAAATTAAAAATTTATGTGTATGATTATGTGTTCTCAGATTTTAATTTTACACACAAAAAATTTTAAATATTTTAAAATAAAAATTAATGTCAGGAAGTAAAAAACTAAGTTCATTTATTTTTGCTTCCTAAACTGCTTTAAAATAATTGTTTTTTTACTTCTTCTTTTAATGTTTCAAGTTTTATCTTGTTGTTTTTAGCTATTTCTACAAAAGTTATTTCAG